>JAGQUL010000329.1:1324-12488 GCA_020438525.1 Thermoleophilia bacterium
TGGCCGCCGGGGATCTGCAGCTTGACTTCCTTGAGGACCTTCTTGGCCATGATCTTCGTTCCTTGGGGCGTTCGGGGTGGTGGTGGCGCGCGGCGGGCATGCCGTGCGGCCGGGGGTGTGTTGCGTGGTGGTCTAGACCTTCTGCACCTGGTCGTAGGGCAGCTCGACCGGTACCTGTCGCTCGAAGATCGAGACGAGCACCTTGAGCTTCTGCTGCTCGACGTTGATCTCGGTGATCTCGCCGTCGAAGTCGCTGAGCGGTCCGCTCATCACCTTCACGATCTCGCCGAGCTCGAACAGGATCTCCGGCTTCGCCTTCTCCTCGACCGGCGCCTGCGTGGTGGGCTGCTCGGGCGCTGCGGAGCTGACGAGCTTGGCGAGCTCGGCGCGACTGAGCGGCACGGGCTCGCCCTGTGGACCGACGAAGTTCGTCACGCCCGGCGTGTCGCGAACGAGCAGGCGGGCGTTCTTGTTGTCCATGTTCATGTGGACGAGCAGGTACCCGGGCAGCGTGCGCTGCTCCTTGGTGACCTTCTTGCCGTCCTTGTCGGTCTCCGTGACCATCTCGGTCGGCACCACGACATCACGAAGCGCGAAGCGAACGTCCTCGGGCGCAGACTTGAAGCGCTGCATGAGGTTGGCTTCGACCTTCTTCTCGTGGCCGGAATACGTGTTGATGACATACCAGTTGTACACGGTGCTCCCTAGCCGAGGAGGTGGTTGAGCTGCTTGACGAGCCGAACGGCGACCTGGTCGACCGCACTGACGTAGGCGGCGAACACTGCGGTCACCACGCCCACGACGAGCGTGCCCTGGGCGACCTGGTCGCGCGTGGGCCACTGGACCTTGCGCAGCTCGGCCCACGACTCGCGCAGGAATCGTCGGGCACCCATGCGCTGCCCGCCCGAGGGCGGGACGGGGCCGCTGCCGCGACCGGTACCTGCGCTTCCGGCAGCCTTCGCCACGTCAGCGGGTCTCCTTGTGCGCGGTGTGCTTCCCACACCAGCGGCAGTACTTGGAGAACTCGACGCGATCCGGATGGTTGCGCTTGTTCTTCTGGGTCTCGTAGTTGCGTCGCTTGCATTCGGGGCAAGCGAGCGTGATCTTCTGGCGAACGGTGTTCTTGGCCATGCTGTCGCACGTCTCCTGAGGAGGGAATTCCGCGGAAGGCTACCAGATCGTGGTGGCCGGTGCGCCGGGCACCGATTCCACACGCCCGCATGCCGCAACGCCCGTCGGGCAGCGGTCGCCCGAAGTGCCGCGCAACGGTCGCCCGTGTCGCCTCACCCGCTACTTCCACACGTTTGTGCGGCAGTGATCTGGCCGCGCATGAGTTCGCTCAGGCGTCGAGCGCTGCCTGCACGACGCGAGCGGGCACGAACAGCTTGCAGTGCGGGCACTTGGCACCCTGCAGCCGCGGTGGCTGCGTGGCATCGACCGCGGGGGCGAACTGCTTCTTGCAGTGCGGACAGCCAAGCGTTGCGCTTGCGCCGGCGGCGGGTCGATCCAGGGTTGCGCTGCTCACGAAGTGCCTTCCTTGCCTGTCGTTCGAGCACCGCGTCATGACGGTGCTTCCGACCCGGATGCTAGTCCGACCTGCGCCTTGTCGCAAGGCGGCATGATCGTTAGACCATCAGGTCGCGGGGATGATGCACGCCATGTTCGCGCGCCACGCCCCGACTCCTGCCTGATTCAGTGCACGTCCGACTCGCTGCTTCGTACCCGCACCGGCGCACCCATCGGCGCACCCATCCGGATTCGGCGCGCGACACCACGCCCCAATCCGGATCACTCACCCGCACCGGCGCACCGGCGCACCGACGCACCGACGCACCCGCGTCAACGGTGTCAGTAGATCTCGACGTCGACCGCGGCGCCGGTCGCATTCGCCAGCGCCTGCGCGGTGCCGAATGCGGAGTACAGTCCGCGGTTGCCGTACGAGTAGCGCGGCGCACGGTAGCCGTAGCCGCGGTAGGTCGGGCGGCGGTAGGAGTTGCGGCCGGCCTTCTCGCCCTTTGCATAGGCGGTGCTGTAGGCCTGCTCGCGCGCTGCCGCAGTGCGCAGCGCGATCGTCGTCTCCGCGTTCTGCAGCGCCTGCTCGCGGCCCGATGCCACGCCACGCTCGCGACCGGCGCTGTAGCCCTGTCGCATCGCCGCACCCTGCATCAGGCCGGCCTCGCGGGAGGTCGGCGACGCCTGGCGGGTCGCGTAGTAGGTGCCGATCAGCGCGACCGCGCCGACGAGGATCACCACGAGCGCCAGCGCGAGTGCCGTGACTGCCGCGCCACCGCTGCGGCGCGGCTCGGCGTAGACGACCTGCGGCTGCTGCGGCGCGTACGCCATCGCGGGAACCGGCTGCGGCACGACGTGCGTGACCGATCGGACGTGCTGCGGCGCGCGTGGCGCGGCGGTCTCGACGGTCTCGTTGAGCAGGCTGGTGCTGTACGGGCTGGACACGGAGTGGTTCCTTTCGTGGCGGCTCCGCCCGGAATGCTGACGAGTTCGCGACCTCCGCGTGGCGCATTTGCCCCGTTCGTGGCCGCGACCGGTCGCCCGGCTGGCCCGACAGGGAGACGACGACACCGGCCGCGCGGTGGCCGCATCCGGGGTGCTTCATGCGCCGACCGACGCGCGGATGCGGCCTCGCCTTCGCGCGAATGTGCACGGAAGGTGGGACAGATCGTGGCCCGTTCTCGATACACCGGCGAGGAGCGAGTGCGTGCCCGGGAGGGGCACGTGGGTGATACCGGGAGGCTATCCATGAGCGACCAGCACGATCCACGACGTCCGGCTGCGCAGCCGGCGCCGAATCCGCCGCGCGGGTTCAGTGCGCCACGGCTCGAGCTGCCACGGTTCCAGTTCAGTCCGACGACCACGCTGGATCGGTCGCGCCCGCAGACGCCGGCGACGCCCCAGGCTGCCGCCCCGCAGCACCCGCACGTGCAGTACCAGGCGGCACCCGCGCCAACGCCATCGCCTGCACCGGCACGAAGCCTCTTCGCCCATCCGCACTCGACCCGACAGGCGGCACCCGCGTACGCGCCGGCTTCGACGCCTGCCTACCAGCACACCGCGACCGCGATGGCGCAGCCGGTTGCCGTCGCCGCACCCGCACCCGCCCCTGCTCCCACCGCTGCCCCTGCACCGATCGTTGCCCGCCCCGAGCCGGTCCGCTCGCGGATCCCGAACATGAGCGCCACGAGCCCGGCGAGCGTCGGCTGGTCGATGCCCGCGGCCGAGGACAAGACGCTCCTGCAGAAGATCACGCCGATCCACATGGGCGTGTTCCTGGTGCTCGTGGTGATGATGATGGTCGTGACCGCCGGCCCGTCGTCGATGCACGCAACGCCCACGCGACTGCCGGCCCTCGTGAGCGGCGGCGGCACCGCCGACGGCATCCCGATGCAGCCTCGCGCCGGGGTGGTCGCCGTGAACGGCGCCGCGAACGCCGGCGCGCCGAAGGCTCGCGCGGGAACCGCTGCCGCGCCACGCGCCGCGGGCAGGAGTCCTCGGGCCGCCGTGCCAAGGGCGCGCACGCTCCGGGTGGGTTCGGCGAGCGTGCCGGCCCGCGTCCACGCCGGCGGCATCCCGTCACCAGCTGCGGCAGCGAACCTCGCGATCTCCGGTGGTGGACGAGTGGGCGCCGGCCAGACCGGCGCCGTTCGCATGAACGGGATCCCGTCCCCGGCGGCCGCGGCGCAGCTCGGACCGCAGAAGCTCCCGTTCAAGCCAAGCGACGGCGTGACCCTGCCGCGCACGGTCGGCGAGCGCGACAGCCACGCGATCGACACGCACTACAGCGCGGCGTCGCTGCCGATGGAGGAGCCGGCTGCGCCGGTCATGACCCCCGGCCAGTCGTCTGCCTACTCGGAGCGACAGGTGACGCTCAACGAGCTCACCGGCGGCACGTCGTCGGCCAACCCGTTGCCGGCATCGCCCGCAGCGGGCGGCTACGCGAACGCCTACTGACTTCGAGATCGTCGGCCCCACCAGCTGAATTCGGAGCGGGTCGAGCACCCGTCCAGCGCCGGGAATCGGCACCACACCTGCGATACTTGGCAGCGTCGTGAACGTGCTCTACCTGCATCAGCACTTCGCCACGCGCGCGGGCGCCGGCGGAACGAGGTCCTGGGAGTTCTCCCGGCGACTGATGGATCGCGGGCACGACGTGACGATGGTCGCGCAGGTGCGGCGCGGAGGCGGCGTGTCCAGGCGCGGCCGGCACGAGGTCGACGGCATCCACCTGATCCTGCTCGGCGGCTACTACACCAACCACCTCGCCAACTGGCGCCGTGCCTGGCAGTTCATCCGCGTGATGCTGCGCGCGTGCTTCCTGCGCAACCTGCCCGCGCGACCCGACGTGGTGGTCGCCTCCTCGACCCCGCTCACGATCGGCGTGCCCGGCTGGATCCTCGCGCGCCGGTTCGGGGTGCCGTTCGTGTTCGAGATCCGTGACCTGTGGCCCGAGGCGCCGATCCAGCTCGGCGTGCTGCGCAACCGCTTTCTGCAGCGCGTGGCACACCGCCTGGAGCGGTTCCTGTACCGACGCAGCGACGCGATCATCCCGCTCAGCCCCGGGATGGAGGACGGCGTGCTCGCCGCCGGGGCCGACCCCGCGAAGGTCGTGACGATCCCCAATGCGAGCGACACCGACCTGTTCGACCCGGCCGTCCGCGATCGCGCGCTGCTCGACCGGTTCGACGTGGGCGATCGCTTCGTGGCGGTGCACGCCGGGATGATGGGTCCGGCGAACGGGCTCGACTACGTGCTCGAGGCGGCGCGCGTGCTGCACGAGCGCGGCGACGACTCGATCCGCATCCTGGTGATCGGCGAGGGCGGCACGCGCCAGCGCCTGATCGAGCGAGCCACGGAGCTCGGGCTCACGAACATCGACTTCCCGGGGTCGGTCGTGAAGCAGGAGCTCGGCGCGATCGTGTCGAGCTGCGACGCCGGTATCGTGAGCTTCGCCGACTTCCCGGTGCTCGCCACCAACTCCCCGAACAAGCTCTTCGATGCCCTCGCCGCGGGCCTGCCGTGCGTCGTCAACTCGAACGGCTGGACGCGCCCGCTCGTCGTCGATCACGACGCCGGTGCCTATGCCGACGTGCGTGATCCGGCCCAGCTCGCCGACGAGCTGCAGCGCCTGCAGCGCGACCCGAAGCTGCGGGCGCGCCAAGGCGCGAATGCACGTCGGCTCGCCGAGCAGGTGTTCGCGCGAGATCGTCTCGCCGCCCGCTTCTGCGACGTGCTCGAACACGTCGCCGGCACGCCGCGCAACGCCAACCGCGTGCTGCCGGCATCCCTTCGCGAGCCACTGGTTCCGGCCGCCGGCGTGCCGCTGGTCGATGCCGAAGCGGCGTCGTCGTCGCCCGCCTCGAGCACGGGCGCTGCCACCCCATGAGCAGGCAGCAGCTGCGTGTGTCGATCGTCGATCCGGCGTCGTGGTCGCTTGCCTATGACGCGCCGCTCGGTGCGGCGCTCGCGCGCGCCGGGTGCGACGTGACCCTGCACTGCACGCGCTCGCCGCACGGCGCGGAGGCGATGTCGAGCGCTCCGGGCTTTCGTGTCGAGGAGAGCTTCTACCGCTCCGGCTACGGGCTCGGCTTCCTGCCACGGCGTGCCGGCCGCGCGATCCAGCACCCGCTCGACCTTGCCAAGCTCACGCGGCGGCTGCGGCGGGATGCCGACGTGGTGATGGTGCAGTGGTTGCCGGGGCGAGGCATCGATGCGCGGGCGTGGGCGAAGCTGGCGCGCGAGCTGCCGGTGACGTTCACGGCGCACAACGCACAGGAGCGCGACAACGCCGCAGACCCTGCGCTGCTCGCCGGGTTCAGCGCGGTGATCGCCCACAGCGAGGGCGGCGCGCGGGTGCTTCGCGAGGCGGGGCTCGGCGAGGTGTGGCAGATGCGGCTCGGTGCATACACGCAGTATGCGGAGGCCGCGGATCCGCCCGAACCGCCGATTGCGGTGGACGACGACGCGCCGCTCGTGGTGCTGCCGGGGCTGCTGCGCGACTACAAGGGCGTGGACGTGCTGCTTGCGGCGTGGCCCGCGGTGCGTGCCGAGGTGCCGAACGCGCGGCTGGTGGTGGCAGGCAGGCCGATGGGGATCGAGCTGCCAACGGGCGACGACGTTCCCGCCGGCGCGACGATCGTGCCGCGCTTCATTGGCGAGGACGAGCTCGGGTGGCTGCTGCGCCGGGCGCAGGTGTGCTGCCTGCCGTATCGGCGGATCGACATGAGCGGGATCGCGGCGAGCGCGCTCGCCTGCGGCACGCCGCTCGTGCTGAGCGACGTCGGCGGCTTCGTCGAGTACGTCGGCCGCGGCGGGGTGACGGTTCCGGTCGGCGACCCGGATGCGCTTGCGGCCACGCTCGTGGACGTGCTCACGCACGATGACCGCCGCCTGCGACTGCAGCAGGAAGCACGCGCCGCGATCGCAGACGTCTACTCGTGGGACGCGATCGCCCGCGAGTACGTGCAGCGCTTCGGCTCGCTTCGCGGCTGACCGGACCGGGCCGCACCCACGCGCCCGCCCGTGCCGCCCTGGTGCGATCCTGAACATGTGCAGGGGGCGTGCCGATTCAGCTCGCGACGGGCTGCCACGCCAGCTCGATTCACTGGTGGACGACAGACCGGGACGAGGAGCAGACATGTCGATCGACGGCCTGGCGAGCAGCACGCTCGTGGCAACCGGATTCGCGCTGCCGCTGATGGGCCTCGGCGCGCTGATCCGAGACCGCGACCCCGGACCCGATCACGACCCGAGGGCCGCGCTGCGCTGGTCGGCGCCGCTCGCGATCGGTGGGTTCGGGATCGCTGCCGCGATCGTCGGGCTGGGCGGCGTCAGCAGTGCTGCCGACACGCTGTTCGCGGTCGGCGGACTCGCCTGTGGGTTCGGCGCGATGATCAGCGGCGCTGCGCTCGGGCAGCTGCTGCTCGACGCCCCGTCGTAGGTCAGCCTTCGCCGGGCGCAACGACGATGTCGGCGCTCGTGCCGGAGCCGGGCAGGTCGACGCGGTCGACGAGCAGGCTGCGCAGCGTCGCGGCGGCGGCCTCGTCGCTCGTGTGCACGTTCAGCGTGCCGCGGTCGGTGGGCGACGTTCCGGGAACGAACGCCACGTCGGTGACACCCTTGGCCTTGCCCAGGTACTTCACGGCTCGATCGGCATCCCACTGCGGCGGCATGCAGCGTTCGAACGCGTCGGCGTCGAGCACGAGCTTCACGCCGTCGACCTCGTCGCGCACGAACGTGTCGAACGCCGACATGTCGTGGCCGAAGGAGAACTGCACGTGCAGCTGGTCGGGACCGTCGGTCCAGAACTCCTTGGCATCGAGCGTGTCGAAGGTGTCGCCGTAGCGGTCGAGCGCGTCGAGCGACGGGGCGGGTGCGGAGACTGTGGCGAGCTGCATGGCTGGGTACTCCCGAACGAGTTGTGGCCGGCGCGGATCGATCCGGCACGAGATCGCCGCCAACACTGACCGGCCTCGCGCGTGGGCGAAACCGATCGGCACGACTGGTGGCCCGCTCGGCCCGCGAGGTGGCCCGGTCCGCGTTGCCCTACGCCGGCGCGGTCACGGACTCGGGAAAGGTGATCGCTCGGGAGTCCGCGTCGACGGTGATCCGACCACCGATCGGCAATGTCCAGATCGGATCGGTGTGGCCGAAGTCGAGACCCGCCACGACGATCAGGTCCTCGCGTCCCAGCTCCTCGCGAACGACGCGCAGGATCGCCTCGTCGTATTCCTCGTGGCGTGCGGGATCGAGACCGCTTCCACCGGGGCGTCCGAACAGCACCGCGCGAACGTCCCGCAAACCATCGCTGGCGGCGGCGATCGCGCGCAGCATGCGCGTCACTGCCACCGGTTCGGGCGCTTCCTCGCTGGTTTCGAGCGCGAGCACGGCCCCGCGGAGGTCGGGCCAGACGGGCGTGCCTCGCAGCCAGTCGAGCACCTCGATGCATCCGGCGATGCAGCGCCCATCGGCAGTCCCGCGCCCCTGCAGCCATCGCCAGCCGGTGCACGGTTGCAGCGTGCGCCGACGGCGTTGATTCTCGGGGTCGGCCCAGTCGAGGAATTCCACGGTCCAGCCGTCTGCGTTCGGTGGCCACGATCCCGGCGGCTCGCCGCCGCACAGCATGCGACGCACGCCCTCGAGCGCGTACGGATGCATGCCTGCGTTCTCCGCGAACCCGGCCATCACGGCCGGCCCGTAGAAGCTCACGACCCCGGCGGCGTGGAACGCCATGTGCGTGACCGTGGAGTCGGAGTAGCCGATGAACGGCTTGGGATGCGCTGCGATCAACTCGAGATCGAGGTGTGGGAGCAGTCGAATCGAGTCTTCACCGCCGATCGAGGAAACGACTCCGGCGATCGACTTGTCACGGAGCGCGGCATGCAGGTCCGCGGCACGCAGTTCGGGGTGCGCGTCAAGAAGTTCGTCGGGCGCGCGCGCATGAGGCATCTCGACGACCTCGACGCCAAGCGCCTCGGCAAGCTGGGCAAGCCCCGCATCGAACCGATGTGGAAACGCATGTGGTGCCGCGCTCGACAGCGACACGACGGCCAGGACGTCGCCCGACGCGATCCGTGCAGGTCGCTTCACGCCGTTATCCGCTCGATCGCATCGATCTCCTCGCGATTTCGCTCGAGCTCGACCGCCACGTCGTAGTCGGCCTGCATGTTCAGCCAGTAGCGCTCGCTGAGGCCGAGCGCCTTCGACATGCGCACTGCGGTCTCGGGCGTGATACGCCGCTTTCCATGCACGATCTCGTTGATGCGGCGCGGCGACACGCCGATGACCTTGGCCAGGCGGTACTGGGAGATTCCCATGGGCTTGAGAAAGTCCTCGAGCAGCACCTCGCCCGGGAACACTGGGTCATGTGCCGTGTCTGCCATCGCGTTCCTCACCTGTGGTAGTCGACCAGCTCGAGATCGGCGGGCCCGGAACGGGTCCATCGGAAACAGATCCGGTACTGGTCGTTCACTCGAATCGAGTACTGCCCTGCGCGGTCGCCGCTCAACTTCTCAAGCCGGTTTCCCGGCGGCACGCGTAGGTCGTCCAGCCGTTCGGCGACGTTGAGCTGCAGCAGCTTCCGGTGAGCCTGACGCTGCACGTCGGGTCCGAGCCTCGAAACACGCGTGCGCTCCCAGATTCGCCGAGTGGCTGAATTCGCGAACGATTGGATCACGTACGCATGATAACGCGCCGCGACAATAACGCCAAGTGTCATGCCTGCCTCAGCGCCGCAGCAGGCGCTTGAGGCGGCGCTTGCGCGCGACCGAGCGCTCCCATGCGGGGCTCGAGCGGCGCACGACCGAGCAGGCGTGGGGGCTGCCGCCGAAGCTTCGGAAGAAGCTCTCCACCGGCTTGAGCATCGAGCCCTCGAAGTCGAATCCGGTGCCACGCTCCATGGCGCGCTCGATGGCGTGGAAGAGCAGCGTGGTCGGCGCGTTGCTGGCGTCGACGCTGGCGATCCGCCCGTTCGCGAGGTTGTAGGTCAGTCGGTCGTCCCACACGCACAGCCCGGCGCTTGCGAGCTCGCCCTCGGCGGTTCGCACGGCGAGCACCTCGCCTCGCTCGCGCTGGATCGCCGCACGCGCGACGCGTTCGAGCACGCCTCGCGCCGGCACTCCCTCGATGTCCTGCAGCGCGTACGTCGCCTCGCACGCCGCGAGCAGGTCGTCGATCGTGCCGGGCACCACCTCGAGTCCCTCCTTCGCAGCAACCTTGAGGTTGCGGCGCGGGCTGCGACGCAGGCCGGCGCGGACCTCGTCGCTCGACATGCCCGCGGGCAGGCGCCACGTCGTGCGGGTCGTCTGCGCGTAGCCGTGCCAGTGCAGGGGAGTCCAGTAGTCGAGCTCGGGCATGCACGCCGACTCGACGTGCGCCCACTCGGCGAGCTGCTCGGCGAGCTGCTCGAGCAGCTTGACCCACTCGTTGTAGCGAACGATCTGCGGCTGCGAATCAGGCAGCTGCGGGCCGAGCCACGGCGTGTACGGCAGCCCGTGCCCGACGCGGCCGTGGCTGGTGGTGCGGAAGGCAAGCGGCCACGCGGCGAGCACCTGGTCGTCGTCGCCTCGAAGCAGGTTGGGCGTCCATGCGTCGGGTGATCCGGTGGCGGCGTCGAGCCACCAGCTCTCGGCGAACACCGAGCGGGTGGCCGAGCGCTCGAGCAGCTGCTCGTAGGGGACGCGCTCGGCTTCGATGCCGCTCGCAATCGTGGTGTCGGGGGCGATGCCCATCAGCCGCCATCCTCCCCGACCGGGGCGGACTCGGCGGCAGCAAGCGCCGCGTCGAGCTGCGCGTCGAGGTCGTCCGGCAGGCTGCCGCCGCCGCGACGGTCGAACCGGTCGGGGATCCGGTCGACCGGTCGCGCCGACACCTCCACGCCCTGCCCGACCAGCCACTCGTGCGTGCACGCGAGCACGCCGCGGGGGTCGTGGCACAGCTCGTCGTAGCGGATCGTGATCCAGCGCCCTGCGGCGTGCTCGGCCAGGTCGCGGCGCGCGATTCGCGTCACCTCGCGTGCCTGCCACACGACCTGCTCGGCCGAGCTCGCGCCGCCGGCGATGAGCGCATCCGCCGCGTCGGGGCGGGCGCTCCACCAGCCATCGAGGTCGCCGCGCCGGACGCGTCCGACCAGCAGCGAGCGCGCGTTCTCGGCAAGCTCGCGTTCGACCAGGACGAACCGCGCCTCCGGCAGCGCCGCAGCGAGCAGCGGCACGCGCAGCGAATTGAGGGTGTTCTTGAACACGACCGGTGCCGCGCACGCATCCGCGAACGCGCGCACCATGGCCGCGATGTCGCGGCGAAGCTGCGGTGTCGCGTCGGCCGCGCCCTGCTGGTGGCGATCGCGAGGCAGCAGCCGGTACCAGTACTCGCCGGCTTCCGACGGTCCCCACTCGCCGTGCGTGTCGCCGTGCACGGAGTCGTAGTCGCTGCCGAGCCGCTCGCTGCGCGCTGGCGCGGCGCGCTCGATCGCAGCGGCGTCGCTGGCATGGGCGGCGTGTGCGTTGGCGAGCCAGCCCACGTCGAGTCCTTCCACGAGCAGCTGGTAGCAGAGCGTGGTTCCTGATCGCGGGGCGCCGATGATGAAGATCGGCGCGCGGTCGGCGCGCGGCTGCAGGTCCGCGCCGGCGCGCAGCTCCGCACGGTGCCTGGC
>JAGQUL010000330.1 GCA_020438525.1 Thermoleophilia bacterium
AGCGCCTGCAGCGCCTGCACGAGCGCGGCAAGCACGCTCGCCAGCTCGGCGCGTGCGCCCCCACCCCCGAGTATCGACACACCCTCGGAAGCCTGCGAGCCCGATGCACCAGCAACCGCAGTCCCATCGCCCGCAGGCACAGGGGTCGCATCCGCACCGGGAACCGCGCCGCCGCCCGTGACCTTCATCGGCGGCATGCCCTTGCCGCCGCCCTGGATCGGACCGCACATGTGGTTGTCCCTTCGTCCCGCCGCGCGGCGTCCCTGCGCGCACGGCTCTACGACCATGGAACGGCGAATCCGGCAGATCGTCAAGGCGTTCTCGCCCATCGACTAGGCTCTGCGCATGCGCAACGACGAGATCGCAGATGCCTTCGCCGAGCTCGCCGATCGGCTCGCGCTCACCGACGAGAAGCCCTTCCGGTACATGGCCTACCGCAAGGCCGACTCGACGTTCCGCGAGCTCGGCCAGAGCGTTGCGGTACTGAGCCGCGAGGGCCGGCTGCGCGAGATCGACGGGATCGGCCCGGCGATCGAGGAGAAGGTCCAGCAGCTGCTCGAGACCGGCAGCTTCCCGGCGCTCGACCGCGCCCGCGAGCAGGTCGACGACACCCTGCTCGCGCTGACGCGCCTGCCGGGCATCGGCCCGGCCACCGCGCACAAGGTGTTCGCCGCCGCCGACGGCGAGGGCTTCGACTCGCTCGTCGAGCGCGCCGGCACCGGACAGCTCGCGACCGGCGCCGGGATCACGAAGAAGGTGCTCGCCGCGCTCGCCGACGAACATGAGCGACGCCGTGGCGGCGGCGCGAGCGTCGACCCGTCGCTCAGCGGCGTGCCCCGAGACGAGCACGGCGAGCCGCTGCCCGGACCATGGTTTCGTCGCGACCAGGCACAGACGCAGCTCGCCGCTGTGATCACGCTGCTGCTCCAGGGCGACGACGCCCGGGTCGAGGTGGGCGGCGAGTACGCCCGCGGCTGCGAGCTCGTGTCCGGGCTCGAGCTGCAGCTCGTCGCCGGCGACTCCGAGGATCTCGCCGGCATCCACGAGCGTGCCGCCTCCGCGCTCAACGACCAGGGTCATGACGTGGTCGCAACGAGCGGCGACGGCGAGTTCGAGCTCGCGTGCGTGAGCCCCAACGGGATGCCGATCCACGTCGACGTGCGCGCCGCCGACGAGCGCAGCGCCCACGCGCTGCAGCTGCTGATCGGCCCACCGGCATGGTCGACGCTCGTCGACGAGCCGCGAGCAGGCGAGGTGGCGCCGGAGCTTCGCGAACGGGTTGTCGCGGGCGAGCTGCCGCTCGCAGCCGCCGCGGACCTGAGCCGCGAGCTCGTGCGCGTCGAGGACCTGCGCGGCGACCTGCACGGCCACAGCGACTGGTCCGACGGTCGCGCGACGATCCTCGAGATGGCGCACGCCGCCCGCGCTCGCGGCGATGCCTGGTACCTGGTCAGCGACCACTCCGCGCCCTACGCGATGGTCGGCGGGCTCGACGAGGCCCGGCTGCTCGCCCAGGCCGACGAGATCGCCCGCGTCAACGAGCAGCTGCAGCGCGAGCACGAGCACGACGGCGCACCCGCGTTTCGCGTGCTGCACGGCAGCGAGGTCGAGATCCTCGGCGACGGGTCGCTCGGGCTGCCCGACTCCGCGCTGCAGCGCCTCGACTGGGTCGTCGCGTCGATCCACGTCGCCCAGAAGCAGTCCGCGGACGCGATCCTGCAGCGCATGCAGCGCGTCGTGTCCAACCCGCTCGTCGACGCGATCGGGCACCCCACCAGCCGCCGGCTGCTGCGGCGCGAGCGCACCGCGCTCGACGTGGACGCATTGATCGCGATGGCGCACGAGCACGACGTGGTGCTCGAGGTCAACGCGAATCCCGATCGGCTCGACCTCGACTCCACCCACGCGGCGCGCGCGCTCGCCGCCGGCGTGCGCCTGACGATCAACTGCGACGCACACCGCCCCGACAACCTCGACCTGCGCATCCACGGCGTGCAGGTCGCTCGTCGCGCGGGCGCGCGCGCCCGCGACGTGGTGAATTGCCTGCCGCTCGAGGAGCTGCTCGGGTCCCGCCGTCGAGATCGGTAGCGCGCGGACCGCAAAACCCTGCTACAGTGGAGGAAGCAGCGCCGCACACGGCAGCGCTGGGGTTTCTCCCGTCCGATCGGACGCCCGCCACCATCGAGGTGCCGCGGGTTCGCCAGGCCGCTTCTGCCGCCTCGCTCGTTTGTTGGGTGTTTCGAGACCCACCCACACTCATGACCGGCCGCGCAGTCGCGACAGGCCGAGAAAGCACCATATGACTTCACCAGACTTCGGGCCCGGCGTGGGCTCGACCGTCGCCGCAGCACTCGCTGCGCGTGGCATCACCGAGCTGTTCCCGATCCAGCAGCAGGTCGTTCCGATCGCCGACGAGGGCCGCGACATCCTCGCGCGCTCGCCCACCGGCTCCGGCAAGACCATCGCCTTCGGCATCCCGCTCGTGCAGGCCCTCGACCATGATCGCGGCTCGCGACAACGCGTCCAGGCACTCGTGCTCGTTCCGACCCGCGAGCTTGCGCTGCAGGTCGCCGAGGAGCTCGAGTCGCTCGACGAGCGCGCATCCGTCGCGACCGTCTTCGGCGGCGTGAAGCAGAACGGCCAGGTCCAGCGGCTGCGCGGAGCGAACGTGCTCGTCGCCTGTCCCGGCCGCCTGCTCGACCTGCTCGACCAGCGCCTCGTCGACCTCTCCGGCGTGCACACGCTCGTGTTCGACGAGGCCGACCGGATGCTCGACATGGGCTTCCTGCCGAGCGTCGAGCGGATCGTGCGGCAGGTCCCGACCGACCGCCAGACCCTGCTGTTCTCCGCCACGCTCGACGACCGGATCCGCGAGGTCGCCGATCGTCACACGATCGATCCCGTGTCGATCGCCACGGCGCCGCCGAAGGCGCGGCCGGTGTCGATCGACCACGCGTTCCTGCCGTGCGTGCACGAGGACAAGACCGACCTGCTGCTCGACGTGCTCGACGCCGAGACACGCGACCTCGCGGTCGTGTTCGTACGCACCAAGCGCGGCGCATCGCGGATCGCCAAGCGGATCGCCAAGCGCGGAATCCGCGCCACGGCGCTGCACGGCGACATGCTGCAGGGCGCCCGCCAGCGCGAGCTCAAGCGCTTCGAGCGCGGCGAGGTGGACGTGCTCGTCGCAACGGACGTGTTCGCGCGCGGGATCGACCTGGACCGGATCACGATCGTGGTGAACTTCGACCCGCCCGGCGAGACGGAGGACTACGTCCACCGCGCCGGACGCACCGGTCGAGCCGGCCGCGACGGGCTCGCGGTGACGTTCGTGCTCGACGACCAGCGCACGGACGTTCAGGCAATTGCCGACAGTCTTGGACTGGTTGAGGAATTCACCCGCAACGGCTTGGAGTACACTCCAAAGCCGACATCGAACACGCGTGCCGCAACAGGCCGCCCCCGCCGCCGACGACGCGGCACCCGACAGCGTTCCGGAAGTCCCGCCTAGCGGCGTGCGGTATCCAGAGCACCAACAACACACAACACACCAAACTGGAGAGCACTCCCATGGCAACAGGCACCGTCAAGTGGTTCAGCGACGAAAAGGGCTTCGGCTTCATCACCCCCGACACGGGCAACGCTGACGTCTTCGTCCACCACTCCAACATCGACGGCTCGGGCTTCAAGAGCCTGGCCGAGGGTGCGAAGGTCGAGTTCGAGACGCAGGAGGGCCGCAAGGGCCTCGAGGCGACCGCAGTTCGCACCGTCTGAGTCGAACCGCACTCGATCACAGCGATCGATTCGACGGGGTCGTCGGAGCAGCAGCTCCGGCGGCCCCGTTCGTCGTTCAGCGCGGCGCGTAGAACCGCTCGAGCGGTCCCTGCAGCTCCGCAGGCAGCTCGCCGCTGCCGTCCGTCTGGCTGAAGCTCGCAAGCGACGCGAACATGTCGGCGCTCTCGTCGAGCGTTCCCGCCGCGCCCGTCGGCGCACCGCTCGTCGAGCCGAGCACGCCGATCCGGCCCTGCTGCAGCTCACGCCGCGCATGGTCGCGCACCTCGCGGTACTTGCGGCTCAGCACGCCCATCGCGGACTGGCTCGCAACCTTTCGGAATGCCTCGATGAAGCCGTCCTTCTCCTGCGGCGAGCGCATCGACTGGTCCTGCCAGTAGGCCCGCGCGAGCACGCCGAGCGACGGATTCGACTGCGCCGCGTCGAGCACGATCGTGCGCGCGCTCAGGTCGAGCTTCGGCACCTCGCCCGCATTCGCCAGCCGCACCGCCCAGCCGCTGGCGAGCACGTTCTTCGCGCCCTGCGACAGCCCGAAGCGCTGCATCAGCTCGTCACGCACCGCGAGCGCCTGCGCGCTCGATGCCGGCAGCGATGCCTTGAGCAGGCTCTCGAGCTTGAACGCCGCCTGCATGTCCTGTGGCGTGCCGAACCGCGACAGCACCTGTGCAGCCAGCCGCAGCAGCCCACGCACGTCCATGCCGCCGGCGCTGAACGGGATCCCGCTCGCGCCGAGCTGGTTCGCAAGCCCGATCGCGAACCGCGACACGCTCAGCCGCCGCGGGTCGTTCGGCGGCAGCTGCCCCATCTGCTCGAGCAGCTTGAGCGCGGCGGTCAGCGCCTTCTGCTTCGCCTCGAGCGAGTTCGGGTTGGCGCGCATCGTGGCGATCGCTTCCTTGAGCTTCGCCTCGCCGTCGGCCAGCCCGTCCTGACCCTCCATCGCCTTGCCGGCGAACACGTGACCCGCGGCCTTGCCGATCTTGTCCACGGCCTGCGCCATCGCCCCGATCGGGTTCTCCGTGAACCCGGTCGGCTTCGCCTCCACCGCCCGGCGGTACACCTCGGCGGCACCGTCGGTCGACGGCGCAGCGGTACCGGGCGCCTGCGCGGGCGCGACGGGTCGGGTGGATGGCTGCTGCAGTTCGCTCATGGCATGCGTGATCGGCACGAGGCATATGCCCCGTTACCAGTACTTCGGCACGTCGGGCCTGCTTGTCCCACGAAGAACGGCCGGAAGCGGCCAAGAACAACGGCTGCGCGCCGTTTCAGCGCGCCTCGCCGGCGTTTGCTGCCGCCGTCACGCGCCGACGAGCGCCGCGAGCGTCGCCTCCACCCGCGACTGGTCCTCGAGCACCACGTCGGCCTCCTCGAGCAGCTCCGCCGGTGCCTCGTCGCTGCCCACCGCGACCTTCACGAACCGGATCGGCGCCTCCGCGGCCGTCTCCAGCACGCGCTCGCCGCTGCGCAGCGCGTCGATCACCCGGAACCCGTCCAGGTCGGTGCGGTCGTCGCCCACGAACACCACGGTCCGCGCGCGCTCGGGTGCAGCCGCCGCGAGGATCGCGATCGCATCGCCCTTGGTGCGTGCGCCCTTGGGCTTGACCTCGAGCACCTGCTTGGCGTCGTGCACCTCGACCTTGAGCGGGTTGATCACCGTCATCAGCTGCGCGCGCACGTGCGCCGGGTCGACCTGCTGCCCCAGGTTGCCGCGCTGGCGGAAGTGGATCGCCACCGCCGCACCCTTGTCCTCGTACTGCCAGCCGACCGTCTGCGCGAGCTGCGCGGCCAGCGCGACGTGCTCGCGCGCCGCCTGCGTCACCTCGCACAGCGACTCCACGCCGTCGGGCGACACGATCCGCGTGCCGTGCAGCGCGGCGTACCACGCGCCCGGGGCCGGCACCATCTCCCGCGCCCGCTCGAGCCCGCGCCCGGTCACGATCCCCACGAGCGCGCAGCGATCCACCGCGCGGTTGACCACGTCGATCGTCGACTGCGGCACAGCCGCTGCCGCAGGGTCGTCGACGATCGGTGCGAGCACCCCGTCGACGTCGAGCAGCAGCACGAGCTGCGCGGGATCGATGTCGGCAAGCTGGGGCGGAAGCGCGATGTCGGTCTCGGTATCCATGCCGGCCATGGTATCGGGCGACGACGAGCTGCGCCGCGCCGAGGCGATCAGGGTGCGTCGGGTGCGAGCACGTCGAACTGGATCGGTGCGACGTAGGTGCCGGGGGTTGCGAAGTCGGGTGCGCGCAGGCCGAAGCGCAGCGATGCGGTGGCGGTGCCGGGGGTGGTGCGGCGTGCGACCTTCGAGCCGGCGGTGGAGGCATCGGCCACGATCGGCATCCAGGTGTCGCCGTTCGTCGCGAGGCAGTCCGCCCCGCCGTCGACCGCCCACGTCGTGCCGTCGGTGCCGCCACCGCCGCCCACGCTGCGCAGGCACGCGCCGAACCCGCCACCCGCGCTCGACCAGTCCGCGGTGCCGCTCGCATAGTCGGGGATCGTCTGCGTCTCGAAGCGGTAGATCGTCTGGTCGGCGAGCGCCACCAGCCGCCCGTCCCGGTCCATCATCAGCTTGCCGCGATACTGGTAGTCGGTCGTGGCCGACGGCTGCGTCCAGGTGCCGCTCGTGCCGAACGACGTGTCGAACGTGCCGTCTGCGTCGACGTGGCGAATGCTGATCTTGTTGGTGCTGTCGTCGAAGCTGAGCACGTAGGCGCTGCCGTCGGCTGCCGCGGCGATGCCCGACCCGTAGTCGTCTGCGCCCGGCGCGACGTCGTACTCGAGCCGGCCGGCCGTGCCGAAGCCGTTCACCCAGTCGCCGGCATCCACGTCGAGCAGCCCGACGAGCGTGTCGATGTCGGACGGCTCGGTGCTTGCGACGATCCAGGCACGGTCCCGCGCTGCGTCGTAGGAGACCTGCATCGGATCGTCGAGGAACTCGTCCACGGCGAGGTGCGCGTAGAGCGTTCGCCATCCCGAGGCGCCCCAGCTGGTGTCGATCGCCCCGTCCGGCGTGAGCTTCACCACGAACACGTCGAACCCGAACGCCTCGTACACGATCCCGCTCACCAGGATCGAGTCGTCGGGCAGCACCGTCACGTCGTGCGGCTTGGTCTCGCTCGACCCGGCGAGCTGGTCGAGCTTGAGGAATCCACCGGTGCCGAACGACGTGTCGATGTCGCCCGAATCGGTGAATCGGTAGACCTTGCCCCAGCCGTCGGTCTCGTCGTAGCCGGCGGCCACGATGCCGCCGTCGGACTGGATGTCGACGCCCTTGAAGTCCTGCTCGTTCGGGCCGGCCGCGGCGACCGTCCAGCCGGGCGTGCCAGCGGCGTTGAACGTCGTGTCGAGGCTGCCGTCGCTGTTGAGGCGCATCACCGTGAAGTCGGGGTTGCCCACGCCGGAGTGGCCGGCCAGCACGATCTTGCCGGCCGCGTCGATCGCCACGTCGTACGGCATCGAGTCGCCACTGCCGGTGATCGGTCGATAGGCGTTCCAGCTGGTGCTGCCCGACTCGGTGATGCGCGATGCGCCGAACTCCCAGCCCGAGCCGCCGTTCTGCTCGCCGATGCCGACGAACCCGCCGCCGGGATACGGGGCGAGCTCGAACCCGTCCGGCGCGATCGTGGTGCTGCCGGTCGTGTTGAACGACAGGTCGAGCGTGCCGGTCGGCAGCCCGTGCATCGCCGCGACGTGGCCACCGTCGGTCTGGGACAGGCGCAGCTGGGAGGTGTCGTTGGACGAGCCGAAGGTGACGGTGCAGTCGCTGCTGGTCACGGTGGAGGATCCCGGCAGCACGTTGCCGAAGCTGGTCACGCCGGGGGTGTCGGGTGTGCAGGCGGTGATGTCGAGCTGGGTGGCGCTCGGCACGGTCATCGTCACCACGGTGGTCGACGACGCAGCGCCCGCCCCGCCCTGCCGCGAGCATCGCCGCAGCGCGCAGCGCTCGACGCGCGCGCGATCCGGTCGGTGGCAGCAGTCGACTCATCAGGGCTTCATCGGCCGAACCGGACCGGCGCTTGACCGCGCGCGCACGTGTCGGGCGCACGAGTCGCGCGTGGGATAGGCCATGTGGCTTGCCATTGGCAGTAGGATCGAAGGCATGGATGTTCCCGAGATGATCGCGCCAGCAGCCGGCTTCGCGTGGAAGCCCGACGCCGCCACCGTGCAGCACTCGAACCTGTTCGGGTTCCTCAAGCGCCACAAGCTGCGCGATCCCGACGAGCTGCTCGAGCGTTCCCAGTCGGATCCGGAGTGGTTCTGGGATGCGATGGTGCGCGAGCTCGGCATCGAATTCTCGACGCCCTACTCGAAGGTGCTCGACGACTCGGAGCCCGAGTTCGCGACGTGGTTCGTGGGCGGGAAGCTGAACCTCGCCAACGACTGCGTGTTCAAGCACGCCCGCGGTCGGCTCGCGACGCATCCGGCGATCATCTGGGAGGGCGAGGACGAAGGCCAGCGACGCCTCACCTACGCCGACCTCAAGCGCGACGTGGCGATGCTCGCCGACGCGCTCGCCGGGATGGGCATCGGTCCGGGCGACGCAGTCGGGATCTACCTGCCGATGGTGC
>JAGQUL010000042.1 GCA_020438525.1 Thermoleophilia bacterium
TCTACGAAACCTCAAGCATTCCCGTGTCGTGGTCACGCTCGGTCGACAGGGAGTCCGGAACAGGGGGCTATCAGGTGCAGCTCCGGACGAACTCGCGCTGGACGCAGTCGTTCACCGTGTACGGAAATATCCATCGCCGTTCCGTCTGGCGGCGGCATCAGACCGCCGTCCGAGTACGGGCGTTTGACCGCGCCGGAAACGTTTCACGCTGGTCGATCGTACATATTCGATGAATATGGCTTTGCGTGGGCGGCGGATGCGTACCCAGACCGATACACGTGCCGCTGTTCACGGCTCGCGGGGGAGTTCCAGCGCTGCCTTCTCAAGTCGGTTGCGACAACAGGGCACAGCTACCGAACACACTCGCCGGAATAGCCGTTGTACGCCCAGCCTTCAGGACATCGCTCAAACGGGTCGTAGGGGTCAAAGCGCGTCGCGTTTGCTCGGTCGCGAGCGGCCTTCGCGTCGGCCGCGGACTTGAACGCGGAACGGTAGGCGCGCTCGTAGGCGGACTGGTACGCGGCTCGATACGCGCGCTTGCGAGCCGCCGAATAGCCCTGCTTGGATCCGGCGTCGTTTCCGTCTGCACTTCCATCCGTTGCGCCTCTTAGGGACCCATGGGCGCGCCCGGATTCGGTAGCAGCTTGCCGCGTTGTGTCGAGATCTTCTCCTGATAGGGCGCCAGCAGCAGCTCCGACGACCAGAGACACGAGCGTTGCTACTAGCGCTGCGACGGTGAAGGCGCGTGAGGACACTTCGACGCTAGGCAGCGGCCTTACCCTTCTTGGCACCGTCCTTTTTCCCCTTGCGTGCTCCCGCAGCGGCGCCCTGTGTACGGCCGACCTGCTGTCCGCGCTTCATCCCTTCCTTCTTGCTTGATTCGAAGGCCTTGGCATACGCCTCCTCGTACGCCTCGTCATAGGCGTCGTCGTACGCGGTCTTCTCGGCGCCCTTACGCGCATCTGCGGCATCTGCCTTCGTGGGAGCACCTGCCTTGCCAAGCACGAACCCCAGCAAGCCTGCGACAAGGATCGCCGCCACCAGCAGCGTAAGTTGCTTGCCCGACATGAAACTGGGTGACTTTGGGTCGGGCGTTTCGCCCGGGGACCCAACGGCTTCGACCGGCGTGTCCGTCGCGTCGTTTGACGTGCTCGGCTCGCCATCCGATTCAGTCGACTCATGCTCGGCCGCGGGCACGGTAGCGATCTCGTCGGTTCGCTCCGAAGCCTCCTCGCCCGTGTCAATCTGGGCTTCCTTCTTGTCCATCAGTCCAGAACCTCGCCTGAGTTGGGATCGGTACACACTCCTGGAATGAGCCCCGCTAGATAAGCGGGGTCGTTGCACGCGGGAATCCCATTGGCACGCATGCTATCGATCCGATTCTGGATCTCCGCGGCTCGTGCGGCGGCTGCCTGTGCATCCTTTTCCTTCTTGTAGGCGCTGTCGTAAGCGCGACGGTATGCGCGACGGTACGAAGACTTTCGGGCACTCGCAAACGCAGCCTTCTTGCCTTGCGCGAAACCCTCGGCATCCCCCTTCTTGCTGCCATCGTCTCGGCCTCTTGCTGCGCCGTCGACCGATCCTGAGCGTACTCCAGCTTCACGACCGTCCGCGCGCGCCGACGCGAGATCGGCACCGGTGTCACCGCCCATGAAATAGGTACCGATCAGCACGACCACAACGAGAATCGCGCTCATGACCCAAGAAGCGATATGGGTCGAGTTTGGGTTCTCGATGTCTTGGTCCGTTTTGGTCATGTTGCGGCTCGATCGTTCTCGGGGTGCTGGAGTGCGGTATCAGTACGGCGGGGCACATGCTCCGGTCTGGCCTGCGGGAGTCCAACCTGGTCCGTACTCGGCTTCACACTGCGCGACGGTCGCGGCACCGGAAGTAGGTCCATGTGCCGGCGGGATGCACGCGCCGCTCGGATTGCCATATGGTCGCCCCCAGTACAATGGGCAGCCGGATCCGTCTCCGTTGGGGTCGCGACGTCGTTGCTCCTCGGCGAGGCGAGCTTTCTCGTCATCCAGAGCCTTCTTGTAGTTCCGCCTGTATGCCGTGCGATACGCGGCTTTGAACGATGACTGATACGTCTTGGCGCGACCATCCTTGAGGCCAGCCTTCTCGCCAGCCGCATCGCCCGCGTCGAAGCCCGCTTGCGCTCCGTCGACCGAACCAGCTTGAGCACCAGACTTGGAGCCCGCGCTGCGAGCATCGGCGAGTGAGACGTTGGAGTTGGATGCGACCAGCATCCCTGCAAGCAACGCCATCACCACCGCCACGACGAACACCGCGACCACGAATCCGTTCGACCTCCACATATTCAGCGGACGATTGCCCGTACTGCGGCGATGCAAAACCGTGTGAACATCGGAATCCCCCAGGACGGTTCATGGGTTCGAGCTGACAACCGAGAATGGGCGATGACTCTCTATGCGCTGTACTCGAGTGAGGCCTCTGTCGGACACCCCTCGGAGCACTTGCAGCGACGGGGTAGTTCGAGCGACTCGACGTGCCCCTTCAGTGCCAGTGAAGTGGTCGGCCGCGAACCTTCGCTGCGTTGGTGCGGGGCAATCGCTATGCGGGAAGCAGAAGGCATCGGCGAACACGCTATCTAAGGGGGGGGCAGTCCCATATACTTACTGCGTATATTTTCGCCATGAGCCGCCGCGCGCCCGCTGCGTCTGGTACGGCACAAAAAGCGGCCAGAAAGACGATATCGAGAAGGCTAAAGGAATTCCCTAGCGGAACCGATGCTATGCTGGTCTCGATATATCAGGGGATGGCTGTGAACGACGCGCACACCGAGACAACCGCCACATCTGGCACGAGTGCTGACGCGCTGGCGATGCTGCGCGCGCTCGATCCTGAACGATTCGACGAGATCGGTTCTCCGGCGCCAGTCGCCTGGTTTGCCGGGCTGGTGTCGAGCCTGCGCAAGCAGCGAGACATGTCCCAGACTTCGCTTGCTGCCGCGCTCTCTACCACCCAGCCCACGATCTCGCGCCTCGAATCGGGCGAGGTCGACCCGAGCTTTTCGCGAGCATGTGATGTGCTGGCTGTCCTCGGGTGTCGGCTGGTGCCTGCGGCAATCGGTGACGAGCCCGTCGTCGTGACCACCATGTCCGAGTTTCAGGGCGCCGTGCGAAACGCAATCGAAGATCTCCTTCCGGAACTGGAGCGCATGGCGACATCGGACGCGCTCGTGCGGCTGGCCAGCACCGGTATGGGCGACTACGCCGTTGACGTTGACGCACAGGTTGGTGCGGGCGTGCGGGCGACGCCGCCCGACTAATTGCACTTCACTCTCATGATCGGTGTTGGTGAGCGGGGTTCGGTAACTCACTCAGTCGTGCGCAGCAGGTCGAGTGCATCGATGACCCGTTGGTCATCGATCTCGAGTTCCTCTACCTCGTGGTGGCCGATCACCGTGGGTTCGGCTCCGGGCTCGCCGATGATCGCGAAGCACAGCTCGCCGGGATGCTGGCGGCCCTCCCAGACGAGCGCATCGGCGTCTTGCTCTCGAATTACGAGCGAGCCGACGCGTTGTGTCATTTCTCGATTTCCGCTCTGGCCTACGACCTCGGGATTGAACGCTCCACCGGTTGGGGACGGCGCGATCCGTGTCCGGAGCCATTCGATGGTGTCGTCTCCACGAAGATCCACAGCGTGGAGTTCCCCAGACCGGAGGTCGATGGTGGCGAGTCTGCGCGCTTGCAGTTCACATCGAACGGCGTCCGACCACTCGACGTCGATCGGAGTGGCATCGTCGCTCGTGTCATCAGTCTCAGCAGCTATCCGTTGCAGCAGCCCGTCGCGGGGCGGTTGGACGTGGGCCAGGGCTTCTGCGATCGCGACAACTGGGTCGTGTGCGCAGTACAGAATGCCGTAGCAGGCGCTTGGATCGTCGAATCTGCCGCCAACGCCCGGCTCGCGCACGAGTCCCTGCCCCGGGAAGATCTCGGTCGGCGCGGTACCCCAGCCAAGCCGAGCGCACGTATCCGGCAATTCGTAGGGAGTGACGTCCACCCACGAATTCTACGCCTCGAATCGGACTTGACCTTTTCGATCTACTCAACGTAGCTGCGAGCGGCGCGAATCACAGGCGTCGCCGATTCCTGGTCGCGGATCCACTCCGCTGCCGAGGCGTCCTCGAGCTTCGGATTCGGCGACAGCAGCCACGTCCGCGTCCAGTTGGAATCGCCGTCGTGGCGGTTCGCGAGCACCTGGATGACGTACGCCAACGCGAGCAGACGGCGAACCACCTCATCTTGCTGCACGTTCGTGCCGGTAATCCATCGCCCGACCGCCTTGGGGTCACGCACGCCGACGATCCACGCCGTGAGGCGTTGACCGATTGCGTCCTGGCAGACACGAGCTGCCGTTGCGACATCGGTGATCGGCGTTGGTTCCTGCGTATGTGGGGCGTCGATGGTTGCCATGCGTATGTCGACGGTACGACGTTCGGGGTGCGGCGTCGAGTACCTACCATGTTATCCAGTAAGAAACCTACCGTGTTTCACACTGGTTAACCTACGTGAGGTTACGGAAGCGACGGCGCGATGCTTGAGGCCACCCGGGCGGCCGGTGCTCGCAACCAACGGCGTATGGTCAGCGCCGATCCTGCCGAATTGCCTGGATATGCCTGGAAATCCCAGGAATCTGGATTGCGTCGCGCTGGCAGGCCGCCAGGATGACAGCCATGAAGCTGCAGCCACGCACCCGAGCATTCGTGAAGGACCTTCGATCCGTCGGAGGAGACATCGCCGAGTGGAACGACTACAACGTCACGATGCCTCGTCTGATGGACGAGTTCGTCGCGAGCATCGAGACCTGGAGCGTCGGCCCATTCAACGATCAAGAGCCGGACGGCGGCGGCGCATGGGAGCTGAACCTCGAGCTCTACCAGGTCGATCACGAGGAGGCGCTCCAGCTCGGCTGGCTCATTGACGCGCTGCTTCGAGACGTGACGGGCTGGGAAGCCAAGCGGCTCAAGAAGCGCCTGCGGGTGCAGATCTTCGGCGAGCCACCGCAGCGATCACTCGACAAGCCCGAGCGCTACGAGCTCGTCGTGTACGACGGCGACGATCGCGACGCCTCCCTTGCAGTCGTCTACGCGGCCCACTTCGCGGAGTTCGCTCGGTTCGTCGACTCGCTCGCCGAGATCGACGAGACCGCCGGTCGCGCGATCCGTCGCGCCGGCAAGCGGCTCGATACGGTGCCCACCATCGGATTTGACGTCCGCGGCTATCAGTTCGAGATGAGCCGAATACCGAGCAACTAGCGATCATTCGACTTGTGCTCGAGCTGCCGGTCATGGCAGGTTCCTGTGCATGATCGACCAGCTACGCCCGGGCCTTCGCGACGAGCTCATCACGAGCGAGCTCAATCGGCTGCTCGCAGACCTGCCCGACGAGCGAATCAAGGGAGACGCGCTTCGCGACGGCGAGACGATCGAGCGTCTCGGTCGACACCTTCTGCGCATCGCGCGACGCCTCCAGACGCCCGCCGGTGCCGGCCAAGTCGAAGCCGTTACCGAGGTCGTGAATCGCGCAATCGCGTCGCTCGATCCCTCCTTCGCCGACGACGAGATCGCACTACCCCCGCGGTTGCTCAACGGGATCGTGCCACCACCACGCGGCGCCGAGACACCAGTGCTTCCGCCGTCGCCATCCATTCCGCTCGCGACCACGGAGCTACTCGTCAACGGCGACGGGCAGCCAACGCTCGGCCAGCTCCTGCTCGAGGAGCTGCGCTGCGCCGATCACGTCGACCTCATCTGTGCATTCGTCGGCTGGACCGGCGTCGCGCCACTCCGCGACGAGCTTCGCGCGCTCGTCGAGCGCGGTGGCACGATCCGCGTCGTCACGTCCACCTACCTCGGCGCGACGAGCCGCAAGGCAATCGACGAGCTCGTGAAGCTCGGCGCCCACGTGCGAATCCGCTACGACGGCAATGCCACCAAGCTCCATGCCAAGAGCTGGCTCTTTCACCGACCCGGCGAACTCGACACCGCATACATCGGCTCGTCCAACCTGTCACAGGCAGCGCTCCACGATGGCATCGAGTGGAACGTCCGGCTCGCGCGCGCCGACGCCCCCGCGGTGTTCAGCCGGATGCAGGCGACGTTCGACACCTACTGGAACGACCCGTCCTACGAGGCCTACTCACTCGCCGACGGCGACCGCCTCGCCGAGGAACTCCTGCGCGCCAAGGGCTTCGACAAGCAGCGACACACGGCGCGATCGCAGCGCGAGATCGACGAGCTCACGAAACGGCTGGAGGAGGCCTACGCCGAGCTCGCAATCCGGCCACGCCCGCACCAGCAAGAGATCCTCGATCAGCTCGAGCTGCGGCGCGAGGCATTCGACGAGCACCGGCATCTCGTCGTCGCAGCAACCGGCACCGGCAAGACCGTCGTGGCCGCGCTCGACTACGCACGCATGTGCACCGAGGGCGAGCCGCGACCGTCCCTCCTGTTCGTTGCGCATCGCGAGCAGATCCTCGCCCAGTCGCTTCGGACCTTCCAGCAGGTGCTGCGAGACCCGAGCTTCGGCGAGATCCTCGGCGGATCAGCAGGAAATGCAGCAACTGGCCGCCACGTCTTCGCGATGGTACAAACGCTTGCCCAGCCGAACCGCCTCGACGCAATCGACTCCGCGGCGTACGACATCGTCTACATCGACGAAGCCCACCATGGTGCGGCCGAGTCGTGGCAGCGAGTCATCGGGCACTTCGCCCCGCGCGAGATCGTCGGGCTCACCGCCACCCCCGAGCGAAGCGACGGTGTGAGCGTCGCGAGCCTGTTCGGCGGCGCGTACACGACCGAGCTCCGGCTCTGGGAAGCAGTCGACGACCAGCTCCTCGCGCCGTTCAACTACATCGGCGTCGACGACGGCACTGACCTACGCCAGCTCGCATGGCGCTCCGGCGATTACGCCGTTGGCGACCTCGCCAACCTCTACACGAGCGACCACCGCCGAGTGAAGGCGATCGTCGAGGCCGTTCGCCAGTGGGTCGAGCAGCCCGCCAAGATGCGCGCGCTTGGGTTCTGCGTCAACAAGCAGCACGCTCAGTTCATGTCGGAGCAGTTCAATCAGCTCGGCTTCAACGCGGACTTCTTGACCGGCGACGACGAGCAGTCTCGCCGCGAAGCGGTGCTGTCGCAGCTGAAGGCAGGCGAGCTGCAGGTCGTGTTCAGCGTCGACGTGCTCGGCGAAGGCGTCGACGTGCCCGACGTCGACACGCTCCTGCTGCTGCGTCCAACCCAGAGCCCCGTGCTCTTCGCCCAGCAGCTCGGGCGCGGGCTGCGGCAATCGCCCGGCAAGACGAGCTGTACCGTGCTCGATTTCATCGGTCAGCACCACAAGGATTACCGCTTCGACCGGCGCTACCAAGCACTCGTCAACCGACGACGAGGCTCAGTCGTCGACCAGGCACGGCGCGGATTTCCATTCCTGCCGGCGGGGAGCTCGATCACACTCGACCGCATTGCACGCGAGCGAGTGATCGCAGGGCTCGAGGCGCACGTCGCCGGAAGCCGACGCAACCAGCTCGTGAGCGACCTGCGCGAGGGCGGCGATGCATCGATCGAGCGGTTCCTCGATCGCACAGGCAGGTCGGTGAGCCAGATCTACAAGCCGCATCGAATGTCCTGGACCACGCTTCAGCGCGAGGCGAACTCCGCTGCAGCAATCGCCGCACCCACCGATCCTGAACTGGCCGACCTGGAGCAGCGACTGCTACGTCGAATCGCGCATCTCCAGCACGTCACTGATCCGCTCCGAGTGAACGCATGGACGCAGTGGCTGGAGGGATCGCAGCGTCCGGATGTGACGTCGTTCAATCCCGCGGAGCAGCGCATGGCAGTTCAGCTCATGCATCTGCTGCTCTACTACCCGAGCACGGTGGAGGAGGGTCTCGAAACCCTCTGGGAACTTCCCGCTGTGCGCGATGAGATCTGTCAGTTGCTTCGCCTCGACGCCGGGCAGCTCGATGCCACTCCCAAGCCACTGCTGGGTCTGCCAGACGTGCCGCTGCAGGTACACGCGCGGTATCACCGTGATGAGGTCTTCGCAGCGCTCGGGATCAGCAGCATCGACAAGCGCAAGGAGCATCGCGAAGGCGTCTTCTACGCACGCGACCTGCGAACGCAGCTCATGTTCGTGACGCTGCACAAGGATGAGCAACGCTACGCGCCCAGCGTGCAGTACCGCGACCACGCGATCTCACGGGAGCTCTTCCATTGGGAGTCGCCCAACAACTGGCGTCAGACATCCAACGCGATGAAGGCATGCGCCGGAATCGGGCCCGACGCGTCCCAACACCGACTGCTCTTCGTCCGCGAGGCCAGCACGGGATGGACGAAGTCTCGTTTCCGCCTATTCGGCGAGGTCGACCTCGACGGTGAGCTGATCGGTGAACGGCCCGTGGCTATCGCGTGGCGGCTTCGGTGTCCTCTCCCCGAAGTGGTTTTTGGGGCGGTGAGAATTGTCAGCTCGGGCTAGCCTTCCAGATGTTGATGGATCCACTGGTGAACGGAAAATTGCTCCTATGTGATCTTGGTTTCGAAGGTTCAGGATCTCTGGAAAGTCATTCGTGGGGTATAGGAACTGCGGTTCGATGTCGAAAGGCTACTGACCACAACCAGGGACACCGGATGCTTGCCGCGCACAACACCGTTCGACGCGCTATTGCCAACAGAGCCGTGTCGAAGAATCTTCGCTTCCTAGTCGAGCGGTTCGCAGAGTTGCTAGATCCAGACGCGCAGCTTTCCACGACAGCAGCATTTCGATTCGATCCTCTGACGGCACTTGCCGAGTTTCAAACACTGTCGATTTCGTTCATGGAAACGGACGCTGCGAACCCGAACGTTTCCGCAATGGTCGATGCCGTGGAACGTACTCTCGTGTCCCTGCGGCGATCTGCGGAAGTGCAGCAGTGGTATTCGCAGTCGTACCGAGATGCGGTGCAGTTCTTGGGGCTATTGGTAGATGAACGTGCACGCAATAGTGCGGGGATAAAAGGGCGAAAAGCTTGGCTAAAGCGGAACCTCGCCGCAGCACAGGTGAATGCGGCCGTACGGTTGAAATCAGAGATGGAGTTAACTCCGACGTTCACTTCGAGACTGATAGAGCAGGTTGTCGCGTCGCCCGACGCCCAAAGTCGAAGCGATTTCCAGAGGTTGGATGATCACGCAATTCAACTTGCGTTGTTGCTCTGGAGTGCGGGGCGATCCCCGCGGGCGCTGGTCTTGGACCTCGCGAGTGCGGTCGCAGATGCACGGGGCCATGCGATGGCTGTCGAGTCAGCGCGCACAGTGCTTAGGCGTCAGATGTCCAGCCACACCGTCGCATTCTGCCTAACAGGGGTCACGCGCTTGGTCAACACTGACGTATACGGGTGCCGCCTGCTGCGGGACAATCGATGGGCGGCAGATACCGAGGAGGATCCCCTGTTTGGGGATCTCGCCGATGAACGCGGCATACTTATTAGCTTTGATGTCGAGGCCTACGATAATGGGCAAGCCGTTGAGTTGGCAGTGAGATCGCTCGAGATCATGTTCGACCAATTCCGAGCCATGCACAGGAAAAGTCGATTCCTACTACCGTCAAAGTGTTGTGTTCGCGACGGGCACGGTTCGACCATTGTGAGCGTGTTCCCACGTCATTCTTCGCCGGGCAGGCCACGCCCTCTCCTGGCCAGACCCGACAGACGGCTTCAGCGATCTTTGCGGTACGCAGCGCTTGCCCGTGCTGAACGAAGCTCAGTCGTTCAGGTCCTTCACTGCTGGATCGCGGTCGAGACGATGATGCGTGGTGCAAATGTGCCAGGTAAACCGTATCCAATGTCGAAAGATCGGCTTCCACCGCTCGTGTCATTGCATTGCGTACGCCAAGGTCTGGTCGCTGCTTGGGATCGCGCATCGCGCTCTGGGCGCGAGTCCCGAGATCGAGATGAATGGATGGCGATCGAAGCCTGGTTAGGCGCTAGGCGCGACCGATACTTACCAGACGTTAATCGCTGGATCGATTTGTTGATGGCAGATCCGGTGGAAGGGGAGTTACGAGCCGAGAGTGATGCGCATCTGGCGGCGCATGCATTGACGCGATTTCTCCCGCGGCTTTCGCCGGCTGCCCGCCACGACATTGAGACATGGCGTTTTCGACTAGATCGATCGCCCCGCCTGGACCAGTGGTGTCAGGCGATGGAAAAGAACACGATGGCAGTGGTCGGGCGAATGTATGCGATTAGGAATTCCGCGGTGCATACGGGACTCGATCATGATGATGCGGTAGAACCCCTTGCGCGTGTGAGCCACCTTATTATCGACCTGCTATTCGAGGTTGTTCCTGCGTGGCTGGAGCCAGGTCGCGGAGTCTGGTCTGCCATGGACGGAGTTGCCACGCGAAGTTCTACGCTTCGCAGGCGGTGGGAGGGTTCGCCCTCGCCGGCTCGGTTCGATGGTAACCTTCTGACTAGACCGGAGGGCGTAGTTTAACCGGTAGAAGAAGAGGAGGCGCCCCGCAGGACGCCTCCCATTGTCGCTGAGAGCGACCCAGGATCCGGCCGTAGCCCTCACCCGAAAACTTGTCAAGGCACTGTATCATGCCTACCTGCTTGTCGCTTGGCGCGCAGATCGTGTTCCATATCGGCGCAGCCGGCGAGAACTTGAACCTTCCTCCAAAGGTATCACCGCTTTTGAGAAACGCCAATCCTTAGGATCCGATTGACGGCCCCGCCCCCCTCATTGCGGGTGAGGTGGGCGCACTCATAGGTATCCAGGAACGGCTGGCTTGCCTTCGCGGAACGGATTCACTTCCGTTCCATTCGGACTTGGAGGTTGCTGCGCAACTGCTGCCGGATAAGGTCGGCGATGGGCGTTCCGGGGGCGGAGGCGCAACGAGCGGGTGATACGGCGCGAGCCGCGGCCCCGCGCGCAACAACGAGAAGATACGGGTCTCTGCGGCGCAACAACTCACGTTTGGGCAATGTGCGAGGTCGTCGACAGTCGTGCGGCGCCGCTGCGATCACCAGTGGGCGGCATATTGCGGCGAATCCGGCACTCTTCATCCGTCATATCCGCCATCTGGTATGCGTCGAATCCGCCACGTGAGATATGCTGGTGGGAGATGGCCGACCGCCCGTACATAGCACGTCACGCCGAGCGACTGGCTCGCGAGTCGCTCGGTGACACTCGCGTCGTGGTGTTGCAGGGTGCGCGCCAGACCGGCAAGAGCACGCTCGCGCGAATCGTCGGAGATTCGATGTCGAACACGGCGTTTCGCTTCCTGGACCGCGATCGCGAGCAAGCTGCTGCCCGGTTCGATCCGGCCGCGTACGTCCAGCACGAAGGACTCCTCGTCATCGACGAAATCCAGACCGTGCCGTCGCTCGTCGCTGAGATCAAGGCGGAGGTCGATGAGGATCCTCGTCCGGGTCGGTTCCTGCTCACCGGTTCGGCTCGTCTCTTGGCGCTCGCGCAGATCCCGGACTCGCTCGTCGGGCGCGCGGAGTACATCGAGCTGTGGCCACTGTCCCAAGGCGAGATCGAGGAGTCCGCAGACGCGTTCGTCGACGCGGCATTCAACTCGACGATGCGATCACGAGACGGTGTAGAGACCCCACAGGGGTACGCGGAGCGAGTCGTGCGAGGCGGCTTTCCCGAAGCAGTGGTGCGGCCGAGTGCCGCTGCTCGATCCAGGTTCCTCGCCGGCTACCTCGACGCGCTCATCGAACGCGATGTGAGGCAGGTCAGCGAGATCGAGCGCACCGCCGAGCTGGCGCGGCTGGTGCGCGCGAGCGCCGCATCGACAGCACAGCTGCTGGTCGTCGAACGCATGGCGCGAGAGCTTCGCATCCCGGCACGAACGTTGGATCGCCATCTCGCGGTGCTCGAGCACGTGTACCTGCTCAAGCGGATCCCGGCATGGGCCAACAATCGCACCCATCGCGCGACGAAGACCCCGAAGCTCGCGTTCGTCGACAGCGGGTTGGCAGCGCATGTTGCCGGTGTCGATGCGAAGGCGCTGTGCGACATCCACAACCCCCTGCGGGGGCCGTTCATCGAGTCGTTTGCAGCCATGGAGATCGCTCGCCAGCTGACCTGGTCGACAGTTCGTGCTCGCCAATACCACTACCGCAGCAAGGACGGGGCGGAGGTCGATATCGTGATCGAAGCGCCGGATGGTCGGATCGTGGGAATCGAGGTGAAGGCATCCACGACCGTGACATCTCGCGACTTCCGAGGACTACGGCATCTGGCTCGTGCGGCGGGCGATGGCTGGGTGCGAGGCGTCGTGCTGCACCTCGGCACGGCCGCACGAAGCTTCGGTGACGGTTTCGATGCCATGCCGCTCGAGCGGCTGTGGACCTAGTCGTTCGGCGCGAAGCGCATGGTGCTCGTGGATCAGCGCTCGTCCCATGCATCCAGCAGCGCGCGCTCGTGGTCGCCGGCGTCCGCCGCGAGGTGGCCGTAGGTCGCGTCGATCATTGCCACCGAGGTGCCCATCCGCCGCGCGAGCTGATAGATGCCCACACCCGCGCGCAGTGACCAGGTCGCATAGGTGTGGCGCAGGTCATACAGGCGGAACGGGTGCTCGATCCCCGCGGCGCGCAGCGCCGGGCGCCACGCCCGTGCGCGTAGGTCGTGCAGGTCGAGGGGGCGGCCGTCGGACGAGGCGAACACGAGCCCGCTCTCGCGCCTGCCGGGTGCGGTCGCCAGCTGCTCGACCACCCGCCCGCGCAGCGGGACGCTGCGCAGGGACCTGCGCGTCTTGAGCGTGGTGCGCAGCTCGCGCTCGTACACGCTCGCGCGCACGTGCAGAACGCGCGAGTCCAGGTCGATCGACGACCAGTCGAGTCCGAGCAGCTCGCCCGGGCGCAGCCCGCATCCCGCGCCCAGGATCGGCAGCAGCGCCAGCCGCTCCGGCAGCTCGCGCATCACGCGATCGACCTGCGCCCAGTCGTCGAACGGGCGCACCTCCGCCCGCCACGGCCGCGGGTTGGGCAGCCCCGCCAGCGGATCCTCGGCCACGAGCTTCCAGCGCGCCGCCCACGCAGTGACCTGCTTGAACGCCTGCGTCGCCTGCCACCTGGTTGGCGGCGGCATCGACGCGCGCCACCTCGCCAGCGACGCCGCATCCAGCCCGACCACCGGCCGCTCGCCGAACGCCGCGCAGACCTTCTCGAGCATCGCATCGATCATCCGCAGCCGCGCCCGGCTTGCCTGGTGCTGCTCGCGAAACGCGCGGCACGCCTGCGCCACGGTGAGGGGGTCGTCGATCGCCATCGACCAATCGTGCCGATCGAATCGTCACGAGATGCGCGCACTCTGCAACGACTTCGCAACGACTTCGTCACGATCGCGTGACAATCTCGCGCAGCGCTGCAGATGCCGTGTACGACGTCGAGCGCCCGCCGCCGGTCTGGTCGATCAATCCCGCGTCGACGAGTCGGCGCAGGTCGAGCGCCGCGGTCGGCGTCGACACATCCGTCTCGAGCAGGTACGACCCGCGCGTCAACGACCCGGCCAGAGCCTGCTCGAGCGCGACCACGATGCGCTCCGGCCACCCGCGCTCGACCGCCAGCGCTTCCAGCGCGACCCAGCGTCGCGCGGCATCGCGCATGCGCGTCGCGAAGGAACGTGCCTGCTGTAGGTGGCCGTCGACGCAGAACTCCACCCAGGCACGCGCGCTGCGCGACGGATCGTACGCCGGGCCCTGCGCTGACTGCAGCTGGCGGTAGTAGTCGTCGGTGTTCGTTGCCAGGAACGGCTCGATGGACGCGAACTCCGGCGCCAGAATCCCGCCTCGGGCGAGCACCAACGACTGGAGGATTCGCGCGATGCGCCCGTTGCCGTCGCGAAACGGGTGGATCGACACCGCGTGCAGGTGTGCCATCGCCGCCCGAACGAGCAGGTGTGTATCCGCTCCCGGGCCGGCCAGCCACGCGAGTGCCTCGTCAACGAGCGTCGGGATCGTGTCGGCGTCTGGCGCCGCGTAGACGTGACCGCCGGGTGGGGCCGTCACGCTGATTGGGCCGACTCGCCAGCGGCCCGGCGAACGATCGCGCTGGAACAGGCACGCGTCGAAGTGCAGGTCGAGCACGACCCGGTCGAGCCAGCGAAACGCCGGATCGTCGCTCATCACCCGCACGTGGTCCATGGCCCTCGCGTAGCACGCGACCGCCCAGCGTTCGTCGCTGTCGCCCGACGGCGGGGTTGCTCCGGCCACGAGCGCTCGGGCGTCGTCGAGATCGACCACATAGCCCTCGATCGACACAGACGAAACCACCGAGTCGACCCGGGCATGGCGGCGGAGCGGGCCGTCCCATGGCGCGGCGCGTCCCAGCTCGTGTGCGAGCTCGGCGTGCAGCGAGTCGAGATCGGCCAGCGCTGCGGTGAGCGCGCCGTCGATCGGCGGGGTTGCGTGGATCATGACCCCATAGTAGCAAACGTATATACGAATATACGTATAATCGTATCCCGTGGCGCCGACGCATCCGGTACCGTCCCCGCCCATGGGCACGCTGCAGCGCGAAGAGATCAGCCACGACGACCTCCACGGCGTGTTCGGGTTCGGAGTCGCGGGCAACTTCGCCGGCCACCTGGAGCAGGCGGGGGAGGCCGTCGACTTCGTCAACGTCGCCGCCGAGGCTGCGATGCCCAAGGGCATCTTTCCGTGGTACGTGCCCGGCTCGGACACCTTCCTCGGCGCCTTCCCGCTCTCCGACGAGCTGATCCCGATCCCTGATCCGCCGCACGAGGATCCGCTGCGCATCCAGGTGGAGCCCGAAGCCGGCGTGCTCTTCGACATCACCCGCGACTCCGCGGGCGCGGTCGCCGCGCTCACGCCGCGCTGGATCGGCGCATTCGATGACTGCTCGCGCCGCCGCCCCAGCGCCGCCAAGATCAGCCACAAGAAGAACTGGGGCGCCGCCTCTAAGGGGCTGGCCTCGACCGGCTTCGTGATCGCCGACCTCGACCCGGCCACCACGCTCGCACCGCTGCGCCTGGCCAGCTTCCTGCAGCGCCCGGGGGAGTTCCACGCCTACGGCACCGACAGCGCGATCGCCACCTACACGCTGATCGGCCAGCCGCTGCTCGACTGGCTCCTCGATCGCCTCGCCAACCAGCATGGCTCGCCCGACACCCCGCTCGAGGACGTCGGCGCGCTGCTCGCGAGCTGCCCCGACGCCACACAGGTGCTCGTCGGGATCGGCGCCACCCGCTACGAGCCCTTCGGCGAGACCACCTACATCGAGCCCGGCGACGAGGCGATCGTCGTGCTCTACGACTCGACGGTGCACTCGCCATCAGAGGTCGCCGAACGCGTGTCCCAGCGCCGCGGGGGAGAGCTGTGCGCCGCGTCGGTACTGCGTCGAATCGCCGGCAGCCAGCACACCTCGTGAAACAGACGTCGAGCGCAACGAGATCGCAGCTCGCGATCCGCTCAAGCGCGGTCTCTCTGGCGCGGCGATCGCAGTCGGCGGTGTCTCTGCGCGCACAGTCGGGATCGGCACCGGCGCGCTCCTGACGAGGCACTTCGGCTGCGTACCCGAGTGGGCCGTGGTAGCCGGCGCGATGGCCGCGGTCGCGACAGGCTTCCTTGGCGCGACCGCCGCCCGCGAGTTCCTGCCCGTCACCGGCGATCGCGCGGCCCGCTGCAGGGCCGACCAGGAACGCGAGCCCGCCGACCTCGGATCGCGCATCGAGGCGCTCACGCACGCCGCGGACGTGCCCTGGCGGCTCGCGCGAGCAACGGGAGACGGAAGCCCTGCTGTTCGCGTCTACGTCGGCGCGCCCGCGCCCGCCGCCGGATCCTTGATCCACACCGGCCGCGCGCTGCCCCAGTGGCCTTCCACGTCCTGCGCGCGCACGTACACCAGGTTCGGCGTGCGCTGGTACGGGTTCGGCTTCGGCGCCGTGAACGTGCCGCGCAGCTGCTCGTCGGGGCTGTCGAGCGCGCTCGGCCGGCACCAGCGGCGTGCCCGTTCCCGGCGTGGCCAGCGGCGTCGTCGTCCACTCTGCCGCGCGGATCGCGTCGGTGTCGGTGACGTGCGCGGTGATCGTGCCGTCGGCGCCGAGCGCGAGCTCCGGAACGCGCGGGCCGAACACGCGCTCATAGGGCGCGTCGGCGATCTCGCTCGCGTACTCGAGCACCGGCTCGTTGCGGCGCTGGATGTCGGCGAACTCCGGCTCGAGCGGGTGGAAGTTGTCGCCCGTCTCGATCCCGGCGGCGAACCCGTCGGTCACCACGTCGTGCCCGTCGGGGTTGGCGAGCGGCACGATGTGCAGCTCGCGCGTGTCGAGCAGCGAGGTGGCCTGCGCATCGGTGCCGTAGCGCGCGAGCAGCTTCTCGGTCCAGCGCAGCAGCAGCTCCGGGTTGGCGATCTCGCGCGCATGCACGCCGCCCACGTGCATCGCGATCGGCTTCTTGCTCGGGTTCGCCTTGCGGTTGGTGACGCGCAGCATCCAGATGTCGTGCCCGCCCGGCTCGCCCGCCGCCTTGCGCGACGAATCGCCGATGTCGACCAGCTGCACGAGCTCCGGGTACCTCGCCTCGACCGCGCGCATCTGCGCGACCAGTTGATCCGACGTGCGCAGGTACGCGGGGACGTGGTCGGGCACCGGCAGCCACGACGGGTGCTTGCCCTTCTCGCGCGGCAGCTCGTCGAGTTCGCGCGGGGTGGGCGCGCTCGGCACGACCGGCACGATGGGGGAGGGTGCGATCGGCGCCGGCGTCGGCGCACTGGCGGCGCGCGCCGTTGGCGCGTGAGTGGTCCCGAACAACATGGGGCGAAGGCTTCGCGCGCGGGGGAAGCATCGGCAGTGGGGCGACGACGACCATGTCCCCCGCTGCCCACCGCGTTGGCCGCTGGTCAGGCGACCGCGTCGTCGGAGCGGAGCGACTGGTTGAGCTCGACGATCATGGGGTCGTCGTAGTCGTTGCGGCGCGTCCAGAGCGAGCGGGTGTCGGCAAGGGTGCGGGAGTCGGTCGGGTCCCAGAAGTAACGGGTCGCGACCCATTCCAGATAGCCGTCGCCGTAGCTGCCGAACGCCACGTCCCAGTGGGTGGGATCGGCCGCTTCCTCGATCCACGGCGGCTGCTCGTCGCTCGCCCCGTACGGCGTATCGCGGTGCGCATCAGGAGTCATGGCTGCTCGTCCCCCTGCTCACGAGGTGCTCAAGTCCACCTCGAATGATACCCCGCGCGTCAGAAGTCCTATCGCCGGTTTCACGCGGATTTGCACGTGTTTGTGCACATGCGGCAGCGCGGGATCACACGTGTTCGACGTGCCACGCCTCGCCACCCACCGGGAAGTGCAGCCCGGCGGCCTTCGCCGCCTCGGCCGCGCCGGCGATGGCCGCCGGTGACGATCTCATCGCCGGCCTGCCGGACAATCTGAAGGCGCTCTACGTCGACGGCGCCGACGAGCTGATGCCGTCGGCCTATGACAACTTCACCATGAAGCCGAAGCCATGGAAGTGGTGTCACTCCGAGTCCTACCAGGGCAATCCCTGGCGCGTCTCGGTGACCAACGAGCTGAAGCGCCTCGTCGACGAGCTCATCGCCAAGGGCGACGTCTCCTCGTTCGAGGTCTCCGACTCCAACGGCGACGTGGCGCAGCAGATCAACCAGATCCGCGCCTTCATCGACAAGGGCTGCAGCGTCATCACCACCATCGCCGGCTCGTCGACGGCGCTCAACGACGTGATCGAGGATGCCTTCAACGCCGGCATCCCGGTGGTCACCACCGCCAGTGCGGTGACCAGCCCCTATGCCTTCAACATCCAGCACAACCACAATGTCTGGGGCTACGACATGGGGATCGGCGTCGCCGACTATCTCGGCGGCCCGGGCAACGTGCTGATGGTCGAGGGCATCCCCGGCAGCCCGATCGTCGAGCACGAGAACTCCGGCGGCTACCGCGCCTTCGAGGAGCATCCCGAGATCACGATCCTCGGCAAGGTCAGCGGCATGTGGACCGCGAACGTGACCAAGAACGTCGTGCTGCAGTTCCTCGCGACCAACGCCTCGCCGATCGACGCCGTCTGGACGACCGGCAGCGAGACCCGGGTGATCGCCGAGGCCTTCACCGAGGCCGGCCGCGACCAGCCGCTGATCACCGGCTCCATGTCCGGCGACGCGCTCGGCTACTGGAAGGAGAACAAGGACACCTTCAAGTACTATGGTGGCGCCATCCTGCCGACAGTCGCCGCGCACAACACCTTCCGCGCCGCGCTTCGCCTGCTCGAGGGCCAGGAGCCCCTGGTCAACACCATCCTGGTGCCGGTGCCCGAGATCAGGGGCGAGGACCTGGGGGAGTGGGCGGCCGAGTGCATGACCGTCGAGTCCGGCTCCATCTTCCCGGTGGCGCCGGTCGAGCCATTGAGCGAGGAGTCGATGAACGGCTACTTCCGCAATGGTGCCGCGACACCGCTCTACGACTACGCCACCACCCCCGATCCCTGCGCCGGCTGAACGGCGCGAGGATCGCAGCATGGACCAGCGTCTCGAGCGCACCGTGCAGGCGCTGCGCGAGGTCGGCGCCGACTGGGCCGTCCTCGCCAGCGTCGACGGCGTGGCCTACGCGACCGGGCACTTCGCCCCGGTCGAGGCCGGCCCCTCCCCCTTCGCCGGCGGGCCGACCATCGCCCTGATCGACAGGAACGGCACGGCCGGCATCGCCTGCGCCAACGTCGAAGCGGCGGCGGCCGGGGCGTCCCGGGTCACCGAGGTGGGGCTCTACGAGGGCTACGCCTTCGACCATGGCGTCGACTACATCGACAGCTACCGGACCGCCGTCGGCTCGCTCGCGCGACGCCTCGGCGTCGGCGGCAGGCTCGCCGGCGAGCGGGGTCATGTCCCGCAGATCCTGGGCGACGTCCTGCCGGTCGACACGGCGCTCGACCTCACGCCGCCGCTCCGCCGGCTCAGGGCGACCAAGACCGCGGAAGAGCTGGCGGCGCTGCGCCGGTCCGCCGAGGCCGTCGCCATCGGCCAGCGGCGCTTCCTCGAGGCGCTGCGTCCCGGCCGGAGCGAGCTTGCGGTCTTCGCCGACATCCGCTGCGCCATCGAGGAGTTCGCCGGCTGCCGCGTGCCGATCACCGGCGACTTCATCTCCGGGGCGGCCCGCAGCTCGGCCTTCACCGGCTGGCCGATCCACCGGGTCATCGAGCCGGGCGATCCGGTGATGGCCGACCTCGCGCCGCGCATCGACGGCTACTGGGGCGATTCCTGCGCCACCACCAGCGCCGGGCCGGCAAGCAAGGGCTTCATGAAGCTTTTCGAGGCCTCCAAGGGCGCCCTCACCCACGCGCTGGAAATCATCCGCCCGGGCATGACCGCCCAAGAGCTGGACGCGCAGCTTCGCGCCTATGTCGGCCGCCACGGCTTCACCTACCCGCACCACAGCGGCCATTCGATCGGCACCGCCGTGCACGAGTTCCCGCGCCTCGTGCCCTACGAGACGGCCGTGCTCGAGCCGGACATGGTCCTCCTCGTCGAGCCCGGCTGCTACGACCCGGAGATCGGCGGCGTGCGCAGCGAGTACATGATCCGGGTGACCGACAGCGGGTGCGAGATCCTCCACCCCTTCGACCACGTGCCTTCGGCCTAGACGACTCTCGTCGGTCGGCGGGTTCTCGCGCGCGTCGCGCCTGCCGGCCGACCTATTGGCTCTCGACATGACATGAGCTGGAAAGCACCGGTGAGCGCGCGCTCCCTGCCTCCGGAAGGCCCCCTTGTCGCCTGGTACGGCGACGATTTCACCGGCTCGGCGGCGGTGATGGAGGTGCTGACCTTCGCCGGCCTGCCTTCCGTCCTCTTCCTCGAGCCGCCGACGCCGGCGCAGCTCGCCCGGTTCGAGGGGCTGCGGGGGATCGGCATCGCCAGCACCGCCCGCGCCCAGGGGCCGCGCTGGATGGACGCCAACCTGCCGGCGCTGTTCCTGACGCTGCGCGGGCTGGGTGCGCCGATCAACCACTACAAGGTCTGCTCCACCCTCGATTCGGCGCCCGAGGTCGGCTCAATCGGCCGGGCGATCGATCTCGCCATCCCCGTCTTCGGCAGCGACTGGGTGCCGATCCTGGTGGCGGCACCTCCTTTGCGCCGCTACCAGGCCTTCGGCCAGCTCTTCGCCTCGGGACCCGGCGGCGTCTTTCGCCTCGACCGCCACCCGGTCATGGCCCGCCATCCGGTGACGCCCATGGACGAGGCCGATGTCGCCCGGCATCTC
>JAGQUL010000331.1 GCA_020438525.1 Thermoleophilia bacterium
CGCGGTCGCCGCGGACGCGGTGCGGGTGCTCGACGGCGGCGCGCTCGTCACGATCCAGGCGCCGCGCCTGGCCGACGGCGAGCACCGGGCACGCGTCGAGATCGCAGGCGTCGGCGTGCTGCAGCGCACGCTCACCCGCGACTGGACCTTCACCGTCGACACCACCCCGCCCGCCGCACGGATCGTCGCGCCGGTCGACGAGCGCAGCGAGCCGAGCGCCTACGCCGCCGAGGGCGTTGCGGTGGTGACGAGGCTGCCGCTGCGCGTGACGGTCGCGGCAGAGCCCGGCAGCAGCGTGCGAGTCAGCTCCGATCGCAGCGGCGTGGACGCGGTCGAGTCCGATGCGAGCGACGTGCAGCGTCGCAGCGTGTCGCTGCAGCTGCCGCAGGGCTCGCAGTCGCTCGTGGTGACGGTCCGTGACCGCGCCGGCAACGTCAGCGAGCGCCGACGAAAGGTGCTCGTCGACACCGCCGGCCCGACGCTCGCGCTGCGCTCGACGCGCGTGGTGAAGGACGCGACGCTCGCGCTGCCGATCAGCACCCGCGACCCGCACGGAGCCACGCTGACCGTGCTGCTCGACGGGCACGAGCAGCAGGATGCGATCGAGGTCGCCGCACAGACCGACGCGCCGTATCCCGACGCCGCGGCCCCGGCAGCCGACGCGAGCGAGGCTGCAACGAGCGAGGACGACACCGTCGTCGCCGCTACAACCGACGAGCAGCCGACCGATGCCGACGCTGCGGACTCCGGCGAGGAGCTGCTGCCGGTCAGCATCCGCGGTGCGCTGCAGCTCGACGAGCCCGCCTACGAGGGGCGGCACGCGCTCGAGGTGCGCGCCACCGACTCGCTCGGCAACACCCGAACGCTCAAGCGCACCCTGATCGTCGACTCCGGCGAGTCGCTCGGCGACGTGACGGGCCTGCGACCCGGCGCGCGCGGCAACGACGTGCTCGAGCTGCACGACGCGCTCGTGAACGCGAAGGTCGCCACCCGCGCGCAGCTCGCGCAGGACGCGCGCAGCCGCACCTACGGCAACCAGACCCGCAAGGCCGTGCAGGCGTTCCAGTCGCAGCGCGGGATGGACGCCGACGGGATCGCCGGGCCCGACACGGTTGCAGGGCTGACGCTGAAGATCGTGGTGGACCGCTCGCGCAACACCCTGACGCTGTACCGGCTCGGGAACGTCGTCAAGACGTGGGGCGTCGCGACCGGGTCGTCGCAGTACCCCACGCCGCCCGGCAGCTTCGAGATCCAGTCGATGCAGCGCGACCCCACGTGGACGCCGCCGGACTCGCCGTGGGCGAAGGACGCCAAGCCGATCGCGCCCGGTCCCGACAACCCGCTCGGCACGCGCTGGATGGCGGTCAACGGCACGGTCGGCATCCACGGCACGAACAACCCTGCGTCGATCGGCTACTCGGTCAGCCACGGCTGCATCCGGATGCGGATCCCGGACGTCGAGGAGCTGTTCGACATGGTCTCGATCGGCACGCCGGTCACGATCGTCTGACGAGACCTGCGCGAACCGTCGGCGCGGCGACAGGCGGGTGTGACGGCCGCTGCTACACTGCTGTGCAGACGGGCGCTGGTGCGCCACGTGACACTCAGGCGCGCAGGCGCGCGCGGGGATCGAATCAAGGAGCGTGTCCGAATGGGCCTCAGCCAGGTGACCGATGCAACGTTCGCAGCCGACGTGGAGCAGTCCGACGTGCCGGTGCTCGTCGACTTCTGGGCCGAGTGGTGCGGACCGTGCCGGATGATGAACCCGATCCTCGAGGAGTTCGCGGCGGCGCACGACGGCCAGATGAAGGTCGTGAAGCTGAACGTGGACGAGAACCCGGAGGCGGCGAGCCGCTTCAAGGTGCTGTCGATCCCGACGATGCTCGTCTTCCAGAACGGCGATGTGGTGAAGCAGATGGTCGGCGCGATGAGCCGCCAGCGGCTCGACGAGGCGCTCGCGGAGTGGGTCGGCGCCACCGCCTGACCAGCACGCCGATGCAGGAGCCGTTCGGGCCCGCGCAGACCGACCATCGGGTCGTGTCGCGTGGGCCCGGCTCGTTGTGGGAACGGTGCGAGGCAGGATGACGACGACCAGCCGCGCAGGGGGTGATCCGCTCGCCGCGTTCGCGGACGATCCGCGGGTGATGCTGCACGTGCGTGAGCGTGCGCGCAGGCGCGCGAAGGCGCCGCTGCCGCGCGACGTGTCGAGCGGCGTGCAGGCGGTGCTCGAACGGGGCGGGATCGTCGACCTGCATCGCTTCCAGGCGGAGGCGATCGAGCTGGTGCGCGGCGGGCGCAGCGTGGTGCTTGCCGGCGGTACCGGTGCGGGCAAGAGCCTGTGCTACCAGCTGCCGATCCTCGAGCTGCTCGAGCAGCCGCGCGACGGGCGCAAGCAGACGGCGCTGTACCTGGCGCCGACCAAGTCGCTCGCGCAGGACCAGGCGCGGCGGCTGCGCGAGCTGGGTGCGGCGTGGGCGCAGCCGATGCTCTACGACGGCGATACGCCGCGGCAGCAGCGCGCGCAGGTTCGCAGGCGCGCGAACCTGCTGCTGACCAACCCCGACATGCTCAGCGCGGGGATCCTGCCCACGCACGACGAGTGGGCGACGTTCCTGCGCGGGCTGGCACTGGTGGTGGTGGACGAGTCGCACGTGTACCGCGGGGTGTTCGGCTCGCACGTCGCGCAGGTGCTGCGTCGCCTGCGGCGCGTGCTCGCCGCGCACGGCAACACGGGATGTACGTTCGTGCTGTCGAGTGCGACGATCGGCAACCCGGTCGCGCACGCCGAGCGCCTGACCGGGCTCGAGCAGGTCACGGCGGTCGGCGACCGGGGCGCGCCGCGCAGCGCGCGCGACGTGGTGCTGTGGAATCCGGAGCTGGACGAGGAGACGGGTGAGCGCGACAGCGCGCTCGGCGATGCGGTGCGGATCTATGCGGAGCTGGTCGAGCGCGGCGTGCCGACGATCGTGTTCGCGCGATCGCGCCGCCAGTGCGAGCTGGTGCATCGCTTCACGCGTGAGCGGCTCGAGTCGCGCGGGCTCGGGGAGCTGGCCGATCGGATCGCGCCGTACCGGGCGGGGTACACGCCGCAGGAGCGGCGCGAGACCGAGCGCGCGCTTGCGCGTGGCGAGCTGGTCGGGGTGGTCGCCACGAGCGCGCTCGAGCTGGGGATCGACATCGGGTCGCTGCGCGCGAGCGTGGTGCTGACGTATCCGGGCACGATGACGAGCCTGCTGCAGCGCTGGGGGCGGGCGGCGCGCAGCGTGGACGTGCGCGGGCTGTGCGTGCTCGTGGGCGGCGACGACGCGCTCGACCAGTACTTCATGCGCAACCCCCAGGAGCTGCTGGAGCGGCCGGTGGAGGATGCGGTGGTGAGCCTGGCCAACGAGCGGATCATCGTGCCGCACGTCGCGGCCGCCGCGGCGGAGGTTGCGGTCGGCAGCGTGGCGATCGACGACGAGCTGTGGCCCGACGGGCGCTGGCAGCGCGCGGTGGATGCGCTGGTCGCGCAGGGTGCGGTTCGGGTGACGCCGAAGGGCGCGGTGTTCGTCGCGCGGGGACGACCCGCTGGCGGGCTGTCGCTGCGCTCGACCGGGCGCGGCGACGTGTCGATCGTGGATGCCGACAGCGGGGTGGTGCTCGGCTCGGTGGAGGTCGGGCGCGCGGCGACCACGGTGCATGCGGGCGCGGTGTACCTGCATCGTGGCGATTCGTTTCTGGTCGAGCACCTCGACGTGGAGCACCTCGTGGCGACGGTGCGCGCGCGGACGCTGCCGTACTACACGCTGCCGAAGGTCGACACCGACATCGAGGTGGTCGAGGTGCTGCACGAGCGCAGGCTCGAGGGCAGCGAGCTCGTGCTGCGCCACGGGCGGGTGGTGGTGACCGACCAGCTGCTCGGCTACCAGCGGATGGACGTGACGACGCATCGCCAGCTGGGGCCGCTCGTCGAGGAGGTGCTGCCGCCGCTCGCGTTCGAGACCGAGGCCGTGTGGTGTGCGACGCCGCTCGACCCGCCGGGGCCTGCGGATCCGGTCGACGCGGCGGACCCGACGGGCGAGACGCGGTTCCTGGGGTCGCTGCATGCGGCCGAGCATGCGCTGATCGCGATGCTGCCGCTCGTGGCGACGTGTGATCGCTGGGACATCGGCGGGCTGTCGATCAACTGGCACGATGCGTTCGAGGGTGGCGGGATCTTCATCTATGACGGGCATCCCGGCGGGGTCGGGATCACCGAGGCGGGGTTCGCGCGCTTCGAGTCGTGGGCGAGCGCGACGCTCGGGATGCTCGAGGGGTGCCCGTGCGAGGACGGCTGCCCGGCGTGCGTGCAGAGCCCCAAGTGCGGGAACCTGAACGAGCCGCTCGACAAGCAGGGTGCGATCGACGTGCTCGCGGCGGCGCTCGGCGAGCGCGGCGGGTGGTCGTCGTGAACGGCGTGACGCTCGTCGAGCTGGAGTCGTGCGAGTCGACGCAGGACGAGGCGCGCGAGCGCGTCGCGGAGCGTGCGGCGGGCGAGATCGTGGTGGTGCGCGCCGCGGCGCAGCGTGCGGGGCGTGGGCGTGACGGGCGCAGCTGGCAGGACCCGCCGGGCGCGGCGTTGCTGCTGAGCATCGCGCGACGCGGACCGATCCAGGCGCGGGTGCTGGAAGGACTGCCGCTGCGCGTCGCGGACGCGCTGCTCGAGTCGCTCGAGCTCGTCGCGCCGGGTGCGCGTGGCGCGATCGCCTGGAAGGCGCCGAACGACCTGGTCGCGCGGCGGGGCGGCGCGAAGGTCGCGGGGATCCTCGTCGACGCGCGCACGGTCGGCAGCGTCGTCGATCCGATCGTGGTGGGGATCGGCGTGAACGTGAGCGGCGACGCGTTCGACACCGCCGACGGGCGCGACGCGACGAGCGTGCAGCAGCTGCTCGGGGCGCCGGTCGCGACGGAGCGGCTCGCGGCGCTCGTCGTGGAGCGTGTCGCGCGGCTGCTCGCCGCCGACGGGTGATCGTCAGCGCGTGATCGTGATCGGCGTGCGGTAGGTGGAGCGCCCGATCGCGTCGTCGGCGGGCAGCGACACGCGCAGCTCGTAGCTGCCCGCAGCGACGGTGTCGGGGATCGCCAGGCGCAGCTCGCGGGGCGTGTCGCCGGTCGGGCCGACGTACGCCGGGGCGAGCAGCTGCGCGATGGTCGTGCCCGTCGCGGCGTCGACGAGCTCGGCCTGCAGGCGGTAGTCGAGCTGGAGCGTGTAGGCGAGCACGACCTCGTCGTCGATGCCGTCGCCGTTCGGGCTGATCGTCGCGGCGGGCGGGGTGGTGATCACCAGACCGGGGTCGTCCACGACCGGCAGGATCGCCACGGTCGCCGCTCGGGCGCGCTGGCCGTTGAAGCGCGCGCCGTTGACCACGACCCGCACGTCCCATGCGGGCACCGACACGTCGTCGGGAACGATCCAGCTGGCCTGGCGCACGAAGCCGCGGCCGCCGGTCACGTGCAGCAGCTCGCCGGTGCTGATCCGCTCGAAGCGGAACGCGAGGTACTCGTCGCGCCACGGCGACACCGCGCGTGCGTTGACGCGCGCGACAGACGCGTCGAGCGGGTCGTCGGGGTGTCGCAGGCGGTAGCTGGTGGTGACGTTCGCGACCTTCGCGCCGCCGAGCCGCCACGCCGAGCCGGCGAGCGCATTGAGGTCGCGATACTCGGCGGCGCCCGGGCAGGCGGTGGGGTACAGGTCGCGGTGCCCGCTCACTGCCCGCACGCGCACGGTCGACCCGGCCGGGTACTTGTCGCTGGTGCGGGCGGTGAGCACCATCTTCGCGTTGGGTCGCACGTGCGCCATGTCGAGCCGCCACGCCACCACGCGGCGCAGCGCGAGCCGGGCGCGGCTCGTGGGTCGGGCAGCGGTGTGCGTGCCGAGCAGCGCGATGCCGGCGGTGCTCGTGTTGAACCCGGCGGAGTGTGCGCCGATCACCGGTTCGGTCATCCCGCCCGCGCGGCCTTCCCACACGCCGCCGCAGCGATCCACGAGGAAGTTGTAGCCGATGTCGTTCCAGCCCTGCGTCACCATGTGGTAGCGCTGGATCCCGCGCAGCAGCGCCGGGACCTGGCTGCAGGCATAGGAGTTCGTGGAGTCGGTGTGGTGGATCACGACGCCGCGCAGGTCGGCGGCGTAGGCCGGGTCGACCCTCGGGTCGCGCGCGCCCCACTGTGCGCGGGTATGGATCCCGCCGGGCACGTAGGGACGACCGACCGCCTCTTCGGAGCCGAGCACCTTCGCTGCGCCGCGACGCAGCGTGGTCGCGGCGCGCTCGGCCGGTGTGGCGGTGGCGGTGGCGTTGATCGCGGTGACCCGCACGTCGCGGGCGATCGCCGAGCTGCGCGAGCGGACCTGGATCCGATCGGCGGCGCCGACCCAGATCGGGTCCGACACCGTCCGCCGTGATGCGCCGCGGGCGTCGCTCGTTCCCGGATCGGGTCCGTGCGAGTCGGCGTGCAGCTCGACCCAGCGGCTCCAGCGCCCGTCGGGGCCCTGCGCGCGCAGCTCGATCGAGCCGGCGCTGCCGGTCCAGCT
>JAGQUL010000043.1 GCA_020438525.1 Thermoleophilia bacterium
TCGCTCGCCTCGATCGCCACGTCGGTCGCCGTGTCGACGGTGATCGCCAGGTCGGCTGCGGCAAGCGCCGGACCGTCGTTGAGCCCGTCGCCCACCATCGCCACCACGCGGTCTTCCGCGCGCAGCCTGTTCACCTCTTCCAGCTTGCCCTCGGGCCGGACGCCACCGATCACGCGCTCGATCCCCACGGCGGCGCCGAACGCCTCCGCGACCGCCGGCTCGTCGCCGCTCAGCAGGATCACGTCCAGGCCACGCTCACGCAGTGCCGCGACCGCCTCCCCGGCACCTGGTCGCAGCTCGTCGCGCAGTCCGAGCACGAGCTGATCGTCGCCGTCGATCGCAGCGAACGCGGCGGTGAGTCCTCGTGCGTGCAGCTCGCGAGCACGAGCCACGAGCCGCGGGTCGAGCACGATGCCACGCGCCTGGAGCATTCCGGCCCGTCCCACGACGACCTCGCGCCCTTCGACGGTCGCAGCGACTCCAGCGCCGACCTGTGCGGCGGTCTTCGCCACCACGGACGCCTCCGCTCGTCGAAGCCCACGCTCACCGGCGCAGCGCTCGATCGCGCGTGCGACCGGGTGCTCGCTCAGGTGCTCGGCCGCCGCGACCAGCACGAGCAGCTCGTCGACTCGCTGCGGGTCCGCGACGTTCGAGCCGATCTCGGCGACCTCGAGCTCTCCTGTGGTGAGCGTTCCGGTCTTGTCGATCACGACCGTGTCGACGCGACACGCGCGCTCGAGCGCCGGACCACCCTTCACGACCATCCCGAGCTCGGCGCCGCGACCGGTGCCCACCACGATCGCGGCGGGCGTCGCGAGCCCGAGCGCGCACGGGCATGCCACCACGAGCACACCGATCGCGGCAAGCACGCCGCCGGACCATGCGCCGGTTGCCAGACCCCAGCCGAGCATCGTGAGCACGGCGATCCCGAACACCGTGGGCACGAACCATCCGGCCACCATGTCTGCATAGCGCTGCACGCCCGCCTTCGCCTGCTGTGCGTCGGCGACCATTCGCGCGATGCGTGCGATCGCACTGTCGCGACCCGGGCGCACCGCCAGCACGTGCACCATTCCGCTTGCCACGACGGTGCCGCCGCTCACCTGCCTCCCGGTGGCCGCGTCCACCGGCATCGACTCGCCGGTGAGCATCGACTCGTCGACGCTCGCGAAGCCGTCGACCACCTCGCCATCGACGGGAATCGTTCCTCCCTGACGCACGACCACCACATCGCCCGGGGTGACGGCATCGAGCGGCACGACGCGTTCGCCGTCCACGTCGAGCACGCTTGCAGTGGCCGGCACGCGATCGAGCAGCATGTGCAGCGCCTGGCCGGCGCGGCCGCGGGCGCGGGCCTCGAGCATGCGGCCGCCGGTGACGAGCGTCATGATCATCGCGCTCGTTTCGAAGTAGAGATGGTCGCCGGAGTCGGCGGCGAGCACGGCGATCGAGTAGACGAACGCCGCGATCGCGCCGACCGTGACGAGCGTGTCCATGTTCGCGGCGCGGACGCGCAGGTTCTTCCATGCGCCGCGCAGGAACGGCCACCCGGTGTAGAGGATCGCCATCAGTGCGATCAGGGCCTGTCCGGCCTCGCTGAACGTGGGCACCCACGTGCCGTTGGGCGGCGCGCCGTGGACGTGTGCGCCACCGGATGCGGCACCGCCGATCGGGTCCGACAGCACGTGCATGACCATCAGCGTCATCAACGCGGCGCTGCCGATCGCACCTGCAGCGAACCGGTACGGCGCCGCAGGATCGACCCCGTCGTCGCTGCCCGCGGCAGCTGCGGCGAGTGGATCCTCCACGCCGAAGCCGAGCGCGCGCACGATCTGTGCGAGCGTATCCTGATCGGTGCCGGGCTCGACCTCGATGCGTGCAACGCCGGTCGCGTGGTTCACGGCCGCGTCGAGCACGCCCGGCGAACGCTTGAGCCTGCGCTGCACGCGGGTCGAGCACGACGTACAGGTCATGCCCGTGATCGAGAGCGTGACGCCGCAGGCGTCGCCGACGTAGGGCGAGTCACTGCTGCCGTTGCGTGCGACCGCCATCGGAGGGTCCTCAGTGGGTGACCGAGAAGCCGAGCTCATGTATGAGGTCGACGACCTCGGCGAGCTGGGCACCCGGGTCGTCGAGCTCGAAGGCAACGCGTCCGGCCTTCGAGTCGGCGTGCACGTCGCGCACGCCGTCGAGCTCCACGAGCTCCTCGCGCATCAGTCGCTCGCATCCGCCGCAGCGCATGCCGGCCACGTCCAGAACCTGCTTCATTCTCGTCCCCTGCGTCGTGTCTCGTTTCGAGGGCCGACCGGCGCGATGGGCACGGGGGTGCGGCCTCTCGCATCCATGGTACGACGGAATCGGGTATTCGCAAGCGGCGGGAGCGGCTTCAGCGTGTAGGAACGCTTCGATCGGGTTATCGTGAGGGGAGGCCCGCCCGGGGAAGTGGGGCCTGTCGAGGAACGTTCTTGATGGAGATGACCGGCTCCGACACCTGGATGTGGCTGCTGCGGATCGTGTTCGCGGTGCTGCTCGTGACGGGCGCCGCGTGGACGGTGCGCGACTGGCGGCGTGAGCCGCAGCTTCGCCTGCACTGCATCAGCCATGTGGCGATGGCGGGCGGGATGCTGTACATGACGCTGCCGACGGGCGCAGGTTCCGTGCCGCTCGGCGTGCTGGCTCCGGCGTACGTGGCGCTCGCCGTGGCGGTCGTGTCGGCGGGCCTGCGTGATCGCCGCGACAACGATACCCCTGGCATGGACGTGTGCATCGCGTGTGCACCGGTCGCGGCCGGATCGCTCGGCGCGGCGTACATGGTGCTGATGCCCGCAGGGGCGCTGCTGGCGGCACCGCTGGCGCTGTCGTTCGGGGTCGCAGGCGCGCTGCGCGGCGGAGCGGCGCTCGCGGTTGCGGTGGACGAGGACGTGGCGCATGCGCGGCTGGTGACGCCCCGCTCCGGCACATGCCCCGGATGCTGCTGCGGCCCCGACTGTTCGTGTGGTCGACCGGCGCCGCCTGCACGTCGCGTGGCGCTGCAGCAGGCCAGCGCGAGCGCGATGAACCTGGCCATGGCGGTGATGCTCGTGGCGATGTCGCAGCCAAGCGGTTCGATGCACATGTAGCACGCTGGGTTCGTGCGGCACCGGCACCGGGAACGCTTGCGACCATGAACGTATTCCTTGTGGTGCTGCTCGTGATCGTGCTGCTGCTCGCAGCGCTCGCCCTGTGGGACCTCGTGCAGCCGCGCCACGCGATCCTGCGCAACTTCCCGATCGTCGGGCACCTGCGCTACCTGCTCGAGAAGATCGGTCCGGAGCTGCGGCAGTACATCGTGACGGGAAACGACGTGGAGCGGCCGTTCTCGCGCGACCAGCGCGCGTGGATCTACACGTCGAGCAAGCAGCGCAACAACTACTCCGGGTTCGGCACCGACAACGACCTTGATCGCGCGCGCGGGCACCTGATCGTGACGCACTCGGCGTTCCCGAAGGCGGAGCCACCGCACGACGCCGCATGCTCGGCGCCCGACTACGTGCTGCCGCCCGCGATCGTGCTCGGCGCGCTGCACGGACGGGCGAAGGCGTTCCGCCCCGAGTCGATCGTGAACATCAGCGGGATGAGCTTCGGCGCGCTGGGCGCGAAGGCGGTGGAGGCGCTCAACCGCGGGGCGGCGATCGCCGGCTGCCTGCAGGTGACCGGGGAGGGGGCGATCGCACCGGCGCATCGAAGCGGCGGCGAGCTCGTGTTCCAGGTCGGAACCGGCTACTTCGGGGTGCGTGATCCGAACGGGAAGTTCTCGCTGCCGCGGCTGCAGGAGCTCGTGGAGGGCGCGCCGGTCCGGGCGATCGAGATCAAGCTCAGCCAGGGTGCGAAGCCCGGGCACGGCGGGATCCTGCCGGGCGCGAAGGTGACGCGCGAGATCGCGGCGATTCGCGGGGTCGAGCCGGGGGTCGACTGCATCTCGCCGGCGGGGCACTCCGCGTTCGGCGACATCGACTCGATGATCGACTTCATCGAGCGCGTAGCCGACGCGACCGGGCTGCCGGTGGGGATCAAGAGCGCCGTGGGCGAGATCGCGTTCTGGGACGAGCTTGCGGCTCGGATGGCTGCCCGTGGCGAGGGTCCGGACTTCATCACGATCGATGGCGGCGAGGGCGGCACCGGCGCCGCGACACTGGTGTTCAGCGACCACGTGGCCCTACCGTTCAAGTGGGGCTTACCGCGCGCCTACCGCGCCTTCGCTGATGCGGGGATGGCCGA
>JAGQUL010000332.1 GCA_020438525.1 Thermoleophilia bacterium
CCGCGGAACATGATCGTGACCTTGACCTTGTCGTCGGCCTCGAGGAAGCGCCGCACGTGGTTGGTCTTGGTCGTGTAGTCACCGGGTCCGATCTTCGGTCGGTACTTGATCTCCTTGATGACGATCTGGCTGCGGTTCCTGCGAGCTTCCTTGGCCTTGATGTTCTGCTCGTACTTCCACTTGCCGTAGTCCATGACTCGGCACACGGGCGGTCGCGCGTTCGGCGAGATCTCGACGAGGTCGAGGCTCTTCTGCTCGGCGTAGCGCTGCGCATCCGCGATGGGAGTGACGCCCTTGTTGTCGCCGGTCTCGTCGATCAGCAGCACCTCGCGCACGCGAATCATCTCGTTGATCCGCGTCTGCGGGCCTCGATCGCGCTCGTTGTCGGTGCGTCGTCCGCCGCGGGGCCTCATCGGATGGCCTCCGCGTGGAAGTGGGTCGAACAGGTTGCCGTGTCAGCAGGCAGGATTCCGTCTCCAGTACTCGCTTGCATGTGGTCCGGACGTACCTCGTGGAAACGACCACGGGCGGCACAGGCCGCCCGCTCCGATCGCTCAGATCACATCCGGACGCAGAGTTATCCGCCCGACTGCATACCCGTTCGATTGAACCTGCACGCCTGCGTGGGCGAGCCAGGTGAGGAGCGCGGGCCCCTGCTTGTCCGTCGCGTAGCGTACCAGAGGCGAGCAGGTGGCGCGTCGGGCGGGCGGTGGTCGTCGTCGCCCCTTCGAATTTCAGTGACTGGACGACGTATCGGCCGGACGTTCGAGGATCCAGTCCACCGCGCCCTGCATCAGCGCCTCGGAGGAGTGCGGGTTCTGGGTGCCGTTGACGCGGAACAGCTGCGACGCGATCAGCGCCTGGACGAGCCCGGGATCGGTGAGCAGGATCTCCCCCACGAGCCCGAGCGATCGCCCGATGCGCAGGCTCGCGAAGGAGTCGACGAGATCGATCACGCGGCTGCTGGACTTGCCGACCTCGCGGGTGACCACGTCGCCGGGGGTGTTGAACTCGTGCACGCGCTTCGGATCGAGGTGCACGTCGGTGCTCGTGGAGTCGTGCGCGTGCGCGGATGCGAGCGCGGGGTGCGCGAGCAGCGACGCGCGGTCGACGATCGAGGCGAACATCGGATCCTTGAGCACCTCGCTGATCACCCAGGCGCCCTGCGATTCGCCGATCAGCACGAACTTCTGCCCGGGCCGCTTGTGCCTGGCGACGAGGCTCAGGAGCTCGCGGAGCGTGGCCTCGCCGTCGGGCTCGCTGGTGCGGACCTGCCAGGTCGAGACGTAGTCCATGCAGTAGGCCGCGGGGCCGTGCACCGTTGCGAGGCGCCTGCGAAGGTGGTCGGGCACCTCGTGGTCGTTGGTGCCGGGAACCCACACGACGATCGTGGGCTGGGACCAGTCGATCGAGTCGACGAGCGCGCGGGCGCGATCGGCGGGCGCGGGCATCGGTCGGGGCAGCCAGAAGAGCCGGTCGATGTCCTCGAGGAAGTCCTCGAGCGCGCCGGGCTTCGGGGCCGCCTGGGCAGGCGGCGGCACGGCTGGACTGATGCGGGCGGCAGACGCGGTCACCCGGGAACGCTACCCGGCGTGTTCACGACTCATGCCTCGCTGCGTGGCCGCAGTGGCCACGTCGCGCGCCGGAATACGGCCAGCGGTGGTGGTGCGGCGACACGGATGACGGCCCCGCGGGGAGAGTAGATCGCAAGCTGCACCTCGCACATACCGCAGCTCGCCCGTCACATGGAAACGTGACGGTCCCACCCCAGCAAACAGGCGTCGTGGGAACGCCACTACTCAGGAGCCAGGCATGGTAGCCAACTCTCCCGGGATCCTCCCGAAGACAGCCCTCGTCGCATCGAGGGCGGTCTACTACCCGTTCACCATCCCGCAGAAGCTGAACGACTCGGCGACGCTCACCGGTGCTGCACTCAACGGCATGGTCAAGGGCGTCAACGCGTCGATCGGCAACGCCTACATGGCGCTGCAGCCTCGCGGCCCGGCCAAGTGGCTGGCACCGCTGTTCGCCAAGGTCGATGCGGCCACGACGAAGAGCGACGCGATCGCCCAGCGCAACAAGACGGTCTTCTGGGATCCGTTCTCCCAGGGCGTCGAGGGCGTCGGCAGGGCGATCGCCAGCCCGGGTACCTACTGGTACCTGCGCAAGGCGGGCGTCGAGCAGCCGACGCAGGACATGATCAAGGGCGTGCTCAACATGCCGCTGTTCAGCTTCCCCGAGGCGCCTCCGGGCGGCGGTGGCGGCGACGCAGGCGGCGATGCGGCAGCGGCGGCCGAGGCCGCGGCTGCGGCACAGCAGCAGGCTGCAGCGCAGCAG
>JAGQUL010000333.1:0-1663 GCA_020438525.1 Thermoleophilia bacterium
ACCACGAGGGTCGCATGCAGCTGCGAGTGCCTGCTCGGATCAGCGAGGAGCTGACCGCGGAGGTGCAGCGCGTGGCGCTCGCCGTGTTCCATGCGGTCGAGTGCTCGGGCCTGGCGCGGGTCGACTGCTTCGTGACGCCCGACGGTCGCGTGGTGGTGAACGAGGTCAACACGATGCCCGGGTGCACGCCCACGAGCGCGTACTCGAAGCTGTTCGCTGCGAGCGGGCACTCGTTCAACGAGGTGGTCGACCGGCTGATCCAGCTCGCGATCGACCGGCACCGCGAGTCGCGCGAGCTCCAGCACTGACGCACGCGCCGGCGGGTAGGATCCGTGCGTGGATCCACTCCTCGTCGACCTGTTGCTGATCGTGGTGCTCGTGACGATCAACGGCGCGTTCGCGGGGACCGAGCTGGCGGTCGTGACGCTGCGCCGCAGCCAGCTCGTCCGGCTCGCCGAGACCGAAGGTCGGCGCGGGCAGGTGCTGCTCGACCTGAGCGAGCGCCCCACTCGATTCCTGTCGACGATCCAGGTCGGCATCACGCTCGCCGGGTTCCTGGCGTCGGCCACCGCGGCAGTGTCGCTCGCCACGCCGCTCGAGCCGGTGTTCGCGTTCCTCGGCGGCGCCGCCCGTGCAGTGTCGATCGTGCTCGTGACCGCGCTGCTCACCTTCGTGACGCTCGTGTTCGGGGAGCTCGTCCCCAAGCGCGTCGCGATGCGCCGGCCCGAGCAGTGGGCACTGCGCGCCTCGATTCCGGTGGCGATGGTCGCGCGGCTCGCAACGCCGCTCGTCTGGCTGCTCTCGCGCTCGACCGACCTGGTCGCCCGGCTCGTCGGAGCAGGCGGCGAGACCGCGCGACGACCGCTCACCGACGAGGAGCTGCTCGACGTGATCGCGACCGAATCCGAGATCGCGCCGTCGCGCCGCGCGATCGTGGAGGGCGCGATCGAGCTTCGTGGCCGAACCGTGCGCGAGGTGCTCGTGCCGCGCCGCGACGTGGTGGTGCTCGACGCTGAGCTCCCGGTGCCCGACGCGATTCGCGAGCTCGGCCGGGTCGGCCACTCGCGCGCGCCGGTGGCGCCCGACGGCGACCTGCAGCACACCACCCATGTCGCCGTGCTCGGACAGCTCGTCGACGACTCCCTGCAGAAGCTGCGCGTCGGCGAGGCCTGCGCCGTCGAGGTGACGATCGTTCCCGACGGAGCGCTCGTGCAGGACGTGCTGCGCCTGCTGCAGCAGGCGCGTCGCCACATGGCGCTCGTCGCCGACGAGCGCGGTACGGTGCTCGGGATCGTGACGATCGAGGACCTGCTCGAGGAGATCGTGGGCGAGCTGTATGATGAGCTCGACCGGGATCTCGCGCCCGACGACCCGCGCGGCTATCGCCGCTTGCCCGACGGCTGGTTCGACCTGCCGGGCACCTATCCGGTGCACGATCTCCCGGACCTCGGCCTGACCGTTCCGGCCGACGTGGACGCCACGACCGTCGCAGGCCTGCTGATGGACGCGCTCGGCGCACTGCCGGTGCCGGGGCAACGCGCCCAGGTCGGGGACGTCGAGCTGGTCGCGATGACCGTCGCCGGCACCGTGATCGAGCGGATCAGGGCCCGCGGCAGGTGACGGCCACCGCTGCGGCCGCTCCCGACCGAACCGCGCAGAACGA
>JAGQUL010000333.1:1724-4765 GCA_020438525.1 Thermoleophilia bacterium
GCGTCGATGCCCGTCCACGACGAGCCGCTGCCGCCGCGCATCGAGGATGAGGCGTCGTGCTGGCACGTGCCAACCCGCAGCACGGCGGGCGACGACGACCAGGTACTCGACGATGCATCGGCGGTCCAGGACTGCGTGACCGGCTACGAGAGCCTGCAGGAGGCGCGCGAGACGGGGTGGCTGGGTCAGGTTCCGCCGCCCACGATCGCGCCGCCCGAGACGCACTCGCACTCGATCCCGCCGCTCACGACGTACGCGAACCCGCAGCTCGGTCCCGACCCGTGGATGGCGAACCCGGTGCTGCCCGGGACCGATCCCACGCTGTTCGGCTGAGCGCGCCCGGTAGGGTGGCGGCATGCTGCTCGTCGTCGCCGCAACCGAACCCGAACTTCGCGGAGCGACCGGGCTCGCAGGCGTGCAGACGCTCGCCTGCGGAGTAGGGCCGGTCGATGCCGCCGCCCGCGTGGCCGAGCGCCTTGCCCGGTCGCCGCGGCCCGATGCGATCCTGCACGTCGGCATTGCCGGTGCGCGACGCGAGACGGGACTGCAGCCCACCAACCTGGTGCTCGGGATCGCCGCCACCTACTGCGACACCACATCGCGGCTCGTGACGCACGAGGTCGCGCCCGACGAGGTGCTGCTCGCCAACGTCCACCAGGCACTGCCCGACGCAGTGGTGACGACGATCGGCACGAGCGCCGACGTGGGTGGCACGACCGGCTGCGACGTGGAGGCGATGGAGGGGTTCGCGGTGCTGCGCGCGGCGGAGCTGGCAGGCGTGCCGGCGCTCGAGGCGCGCGTGATCAGCAACGAGGTCGAGGAGGAGGACCGCGCACGCTGGTTCTTCGACGAGGCGCTCGAAGCACTCGCCGCCGCCCTGCCGGTGCTCGTTCGGGCGATAGTCTCCCCGCATGACGACGACTGACCTGCAGTTCGGCTTCTCGCCCTGCCCCAACGACACGTTCGCGTTCCACGCGCTCGTGCACGGGCTCGTGGATGCGCCGTTCACCGTCACGCCGGTGATGGCCGACATCGAGGAGCTCAATCGGCGCGCGCACCGCGGGGAGCTGCCGCTCACGAAGCTGAGCTTCGGTGCGCTCGCACAGCTGCGCGACACCTACGAGCCGCTGCGCGCGGGCGCGGCGCTCGGACGCGGCGTGGGGCCGCTCGTGGTGGCTCGCGACGGTGGAACGCTCGACGACGCGGCGGGCCGCACGATCGCGATCCCGGGGCGTGACACGACCGCGTTCCTGCTGCTGCGGATGGCGCTCGGCAATGCGCTCGGCGAGGTCGTGGAGCTGCGCTACGACCAGGTGCTCGGCGCCGTGGAGCGCGGCGAGGTCGATGCGGGGCTGATCATCCACGAGAGCCGCTTCACGTATGCCGACCACGGCCTGCAGCGACTCTCGGACCTGGGCGCGTGGTGGGAGCAGCGCAGCGGGATGCCGCTGCCGCTCGCGACGATCTGCGTGCGACGTGACGTCGATCCCGCGCTGCGAGATCCGATCGAGCAGGCGCTGCGCGCGAGCGTGCAGCACGCGTTCGACCATCCGGACGACAGTGCGGCGTGGGTGCGCGAGCACGCGCAGGAGATGGATCCGGACGTGCAGCGTCGACACATCGAGCTGTACGTCAACCAGTACACGCTCGACCTGGGCGACGACGGAGCAGCGGCGATCACCGCCCTGCTCGACTCGGCGATTCCCGCCTGACGCTCAGGCGACCTGGGTGTCGTCGTCGGACACCACGGTGAGACCGGGCTGGTCGTCCGTCGCATCCGCCGCCGCCTCGCCCTCGGCATCAGGGGTCGGCTCGGGCAGGTCCGGCAGCTGCTGCTGATCACGGAACCGTGCGCCGGGCGAGCTCGGGTCGCGGCGATCGATGTCGCCGATCGCCCAGTTCGCGTCCTCGCTGCTCGATCCCTCATGACCGATGCCGGGTCGCGGCACCGCGCCCTGACGCGCCAGGCGCACCGGCGTGGTGTCGGCAACCGCGTGCAGCTCGCCGTCCTCCTCGACCTCGAGCGCCGGCAGCTCGCCGCCACGCATGAGCAGCTCGAACTCGTCGCGCTCGAGCGTCTCGCGCTCGACCAGCACGTCGGTGAGGCGCTCCAGGACGTCCTTGTGCTCGAGCAGCACTTCCTGCGCCATCAGCTTCGCCTCGCCCACGATCGTGTCGATCTCGGCATCGATGCGTGCCTTGAGCTCGTCGGAGTGTGCGAGCAGCTGCTCCTGGTGCACGAGGCCGCGAAGCGCGAAGTTGTCGCTCATGCCCCACTGCAGCACCATGCGCTGCGCGATCGCGTTCACCTTCTCGAGGTCGTTCTCGGCCCCGGTCCAGATCTCGTCGAACATCAGCTCCTCGGCCATGCGGCCACCGAGCGCCACCGCCATCTGCTGCATCAGCTCGGTGCGCGAGACCATCACGCTGTCGTCCTCGCTCAGGCGCACCATCATGCCGAGCGCGCGGCCGCGGCTCACGATCGTGACCTTGTGGACGGGCTCCATCTCGCCCATCTCGTGCGCGACGATCGCGTGCCCGATCTCGTGGGCGGCGATCATCTTCTTCTCGCCGTCCTTGAGCAGGCGGTGCTTCTGCGGTCCGGCGAGCACGCGCATGATCGCCTCGTCCAGGTCGGACCTGGTGATCTCCGTCCGCTCGCCGCGGGCTGCGAGCAGCGCGGCCTCGTTCACGAGGTTCGCCAGGTCGGCGCCCGAGAAGCCGGCGGTCTGGCGGGCGATCACCTCGAGGTCGACGTCCTTGGCGAACGGCTTGCCGGTGCTGTGCACCTTGAGGATCTCGCTGCGACCCTTGCGGTCGGGCGCGTCGACGATCACCGAGCGGTCGAAGCGACCGGGTCGGGTGAGCGCCGGATCGAGGATGTCGGACCGGTTGGAGGCCGCCATCACGATCACGTTGTCGTTGGGCGCGAATCCGTCCATCTCCACGAGCAGCTGGTTGAGCGTGTTCTCGCGCTCCTCCTGGCCACCCTGCGAGTTGCCGCTGCGGCGACGACCGACCGCGTCGATCTCGTCGATGAA
>JAGQUL010000334.1 GCA_020438525.1 Thermoleophilia bacterium
GCGTCGTTGATCTTCCTGCCGACCGGAGTGACGTGTCGCTGGAACTTCAGCTCCGCGCCGTCCACGCCCGCCGCAAGCGCGACGAGCTGCGACATGTGCAGGGTCGGCATCTCGAACTTCCGACCCGCCTGCTTCTCCGCCTTCGACTGCCATGCGTCGAGCGACAGGTGACAGAGCGGGCACGGCGTCACGATGCAGTCCGCACCACGCTCGCTGGCCTGCTCGAGCGGCTGCGTGACCTCGTTGAGCGCCACCGTCTCGCGAGCGAGCACGATCGGGAACCCGCAGCACTTGAGCTTGGCGGGGTAGTCGATCGGCGTGCCGCCGCAGGCCTCGATGATGCGCTCGAGGCTCTGCGGGCTGTCGGGATCCTCGAAGCCGAGGATCTTGCTCGGGCGCAGGATCTGGCAGCCGTAGAACGGCGCGACCTTCATGCCCTGCAGGCGACCACCCGCGACCGTCTTGAGCTTCTCGTAGCGCTCGCCGGTCGTGATCAGCCACAGGAAGTGCTGCACGTCCACGGTGCCCATGTAGGGCTCCACGCCGGCCTCGGCGAGGTGCTTGTTCACGCGCTCGCGAACGGCCTCGTCGGCCTGCATGCGCTGGTTCGCCTGGCGCAGGTTGAGCGTGCAGACGTTGCAGATCGTCATGATCGTGTCGACGCCCATCTGCTCTGCCTGGCTCAGCACGCGTGCGTTCAGGTGCAGGTAGAAGTCGGGCTTCGCCTCGTGGATGTCGCCTGCGCCGCAGCACGTGGCCTTGGGCATGTCGACGAGCTCGAGGTCCAGCTGCGGCGCCAGCGCGCGGGTGGAGCTGTCGAGCTCCTTCGCGCTCAGGCTGGCGAGGCATCCGGCGTAGTAGGCGACCTTCTTCATGGGTATGTCACGCGTCCTTGCTGGTGGTTGCTGATGCCGCGCCCGGGCGGGAGCCGTGCGCGTCGATGGTTGCCGCCTGCTGGGCGGCGTATTCGGTGGGGACCGGGCCGCTCAGGCCGTGGTCCTTCTCCAGGCCGCCGTCCTTCACGAAGGACTGCACGACGGTGTCGTCGCCGTAGTAGCTGGCGAGGTCGACCGAGTCCGGGGGCAGCTTGCCACCGCCGCTGGTGATGTCCTCGCTCACGACCGCGCCGGTCTTCTCGAAGATCTGCTCCGGCGTGAACTGCGTGCGCACGCCCTGTGCGATGTTCGGCGGCAGCGGCTTCGCCGGCTCCTCGAGGTCGCCGCCGCGGCGCTCGACGTTCTCCTCGCCCTCGAGCACGCGCCACAGGCGTCGCACCTCGTCGAGGCCCTTCACGCGGTGCAGCGCGCCGTGCCACGGCGGCGGCACCTTGCCCTTGCGGCCGAGCTTGAGGCCCATGCCTGCCCAGTTCGGGGTGAGCGACGTGGGGATGCCGAGCGTGAGCGGGATCAGCGCGGTCTCGGACAGGTGTCCGTTGTACAGGATCTCCGAGCCGGGGACCTCCACGCCGAAGCTGCCGGGCGCAGCACCCTGGCCCTTCGCCGAGTCGATGAACACCTTCGCGTGCTTGGCGCCGCGGTCGTCGGTGATCCCGTGGTCGAACATCGCGGCGCCGAGCTTGGCGATCGCGTCGCGCGGGTCGACGCCCTTCGGGCAGCGCTCGTTGCAGAAGTAGCAGCGGGTGCAGTCCCACACGCCGTGCTTGCCGTTGTAGGTCTCGAGGCGGTCACGGGTGCGCTTGTCGCGAACGTCGCCCACGAAGCGGTAGCCCTTGGCGAGCGCGGCCGGTCCCAGGAACGCCGGGTCGGCCTCCATCGAGTTGCACTCGGAGACGCAGCATCCGCACATGATGCACATCGTCTCCTTGGTGATCTTCTGCTGCTCCTCCGGGCTCACGAGGTGCTCGCGCCCGTCGGGGCCGGCGACCGGCTTGTTCGCACGCTCGAGCCACGGGGTCATGGCGCGCACCTTCGACCAGAAGTCGCCCATGTCGGTGACCAGGTCGCGCATGACCGGCATGTTGCCCATCGGCGCGATCACCGGCGCACGGCCCTTGGCGACCAGGTCCTTCATCGGGGTCTTGCACGCCAGCACCGCGCGGCCGTCCATGCGCATGCCGCACGATCCGCAGATCGCCATGCGGCAGCTCTTGCGGTAGGCCAGGGTGCCGTCCTGGTAGTTCTTGATCGAGTCGAGGACGTCGAGCAGCGTCGCCTCCTCGAACGTCTCGACCTCGAAGTCGACGAGCTCCCGGGCGAAGCTGCCGTCGTTCTTGGGCGTCTGGCGCCAGATCTTGAGCTTGACCAGCATCGGTGTGGGTTCTCCTAGTACGTGCGGATCGCGGGCTGGTAGTCGGTGATCGTCACCGGGTGCGTACCCACGTTGATGGTCGCGTCGTCGACCGTACGTGTCGTGAGCGAGTGCACCAGCCACTCCTCGTCATTTCGGTCCGGGAAGTCAATACGCGTGTGACCACCTCGGCTCTCGGTGCGCTCCAGGGCGCACCGCGTGAGCACGTCGCCCATCTCGAGCAGGTACCCGACCTCGAACGCGTACGTGAGGTCGTTGTTGAACACGGTGCCCTTGTCCTGCACCGTGACGCCCTCCTTGTAGGTCTTTCGCAGGTCCGCGATCGTGTCGCGGGCGGTCTCCATGCTGTCGCCGGTGCGGAACACGCCGCAGTTGGCGTACATCGTCTCCGCGAGCTTCTCGCGCAGCTCGTCCGGGCGCGGGCCCTTCGCAGCGAGCATCGACTGCACCTTCGCCTCGGTCTTCGCGATCGATGCCGCAGCGGCCGCCGGATCCGGCTTGGTCTTGCCCTTGACGTCCTTCGCGGCGTACTCGCCGGAGCGCCGGCCGAACACGACCGCCTCGAGCAGCGAGTTGCCACCCAGGCGGTTCGCGCCGTGGACGCTCACGCAGGCCGCCTCGCCCGAGGCCCACAGGCCGGGCAGCGGGGTCTGGCCGTTGTTGTCGGTGTGCACGCCACCCATCTGGTAGTGCGCTCCCGGTCGAACCGGGATCGGCTCGTCGATCGCGTCCACGCCGGCGTAGTCGAGCGCCAGCTCGCGGCTGCCCGGCAGCGCGCGGTTGATGTGGTCGGCGCCCAGGTGGGTCAGGTCGAGCAGCACGCAGCCGTCCACGCCGCGGCCCGACATGATCTCGGTCCACTCGGCTCGGCTCACCACGTCGCGCGACGCGAGCTCCATCGCGTTCGGCGCGTAGTTCTTCATGAACCGCTCGCCGTTGGCGTTGCGCAGCACGCCGCCCTCGCCGCGGCAGCCCTCGGTGATCAGCACCCCGTTCGCCTTGAGCGTGGTGGGGTGGAACTGCATGAACTCCATGTCCTTGAGCGGCGCGCCGGCGCGGAACGCCATCGCCATGCCGTCGCCGGTGCATGCCCACGCGTTCGTGGTGCCGTGGAACATGCGGCCCATGCCGCCGGTGCACAGCACGGTCGCGTTGCCGAGCACGGTCTTGATCCCGCCCTCGCGGATGTCCCAGCTCGTCACGCCGATGCACTCGCCGCCCGAGTCGAGCACCAGGTCGAGCGCGAAGAACTCCTCGTAGACCTTCACGCCGTGCTTGAGCAGCTGCTCGTACATCACGTGCAGCAGCACGTGACCGGTGATGTCGGCGGCGAACGCCGTGCGCGGGCGGCCGGCGGCGCCGAACGGGCGCTGCGCGATCCGGCCGTTGGGCAGGCGGCTGAAGAAGCAGCCCATGTTCTCGAGCTCGAGGATGTCGCCCACCGCCGCCTCGCACATGATCCGTGCGGCGTCCTGGTCGGCAAGGTAGTCGGAGCCCTTCACCGTGTCGTAGGTGTGGCCTTCGGTCGAGTCGTCGGACACGTTGCCGAGCGCGACGTTGATGCCGCCCTCCGCGGCGCCCGAGTGCGAGCGCACCGGGTGCAGCTTGGTCACGACGGCAACGTCGACGCCGCCTCGTGCGGCCTCGACCGCGGCGCGCATGCCGGCGAGGCCTGCGCCGACGATCACGACGTCATGGGATGCGATCACCTTGGGGTTCTCCTCGTGCTCGTAATCTCGTCCCGCGCGCGTACGTACGCACGCGCACCTGACGCACGCGGGAGATCGCGCTCGAACCTAGCATGGAGCCGGGGCGTAAGGCCGCCCTGACTCCCGCGCATCCGAGGTGCTTCGACGAACGACGTATCCGGGGCTGCCTGCGTGGCGAATTCTCGTCGGATCGGTGGTGGCAGGACGACGGTTCGGGGGCGCGTGCACGGTCGCGCTCACGGCCGCGCGGTCGGATGCCGATACTTCCCGCGTGTACGAGGCCGGGATAGCAGGGCGAGCAAGGTCGGGCGCGATCGCCTTGGCATGCTCGCTGCTGCTGGTCGCGGCGGTGCTGCAGGCCGCACGACCCGCGTCCGGTGCCACGTCGAGCACCGTCGTGACCGCCACCGTACCGAGCGCCACCACGCTCGATGCCACGGCATGCGCTGCCGGCGCCGCCGACGTGACCGACTTCGGCATCGTGATGCCCGGATCGTCCGCGGTGACCGGCACCGACTGCGTGGTGCTGTTCGGGTCGTCGAACGACACGAGCATGCTGCTCGCTTACCAGACCGATCAGGGCGGGGACGCGATGCGCCCGGCGCCGACCGTTGGCACGCTGGCGATGTGGACCATGAACGGATCGCTCAAGGACTACTCGGTCGTCGGCAACGACGGCGACCCGCTGCCGTCCGCACCGAATGATCCGTCGTACGTCGCCGGTGGACCCGGCCGTGGGCAGGCGCTGTCGTTCGACGGCAACGACTACGCGACGATCCCGAGCAACGCGGCATACAACACCAACAGCTTCACCGTCGATGCGTGGATCCGCACGTCGGACGTCTCTGATCAGGTCATCGCGGCACGCGAGGACGACGACTGTGGCAGCGGCGGACTGTGTCAGTGGGAGCTGTTCCTCAACGGCGGACTGTTCCAGCCGGAGATCGAGGTCGGATCGAACTGGAAGGGCGGCACCGGCAGCTTCGTTGCGGACGGCAACTGGCACCACGTGGCGATGACCGTCGACGACACCACGAAGGAGCTGCGGGCCTACGTCGACGGCGCGCAGGTCGCGATCGACTCGAACTGGAGCACCGGCAGTCCCGACAGCGGCACCATCCCGATCATCCTCGGCACGTCCGCGACCAGCTCGAACGACTTCACCGGCGAGGTCGACGAGCTCCGCCACCAACCCGGCGTGCTGACTCCCGCCGACATCCGCCGCTACTACCTGGGTCGAGTCCAGGACTACGCCGACGGCTCGATGGACTGGGACACGCCGATCGCCACCACGAGCATGTTCGGCGTGTGCCTCGACTCGGCCGCCGACGGTGCCGCCACCGATCTCACGACCTTCACCGCCAATGCCGGCTGCCCGAAGACCGACGGCGCCGGCTGGCGCGCGCTGGCGCCCACGAGCGTCGACCCCACGGCCAAGGTGGCGATCACCCCGAGCGGAGACTTCGATGCCACGGCCCACCTGCGCTTCGGCTTCCGCCCCTCCACCAGCCAGCCCGCAGGTACCTACGAGGCTCCGATCACATTCGAGGTCATCGCCCCCGCCGCGTGACTCGCCGCCGCGTTCGCCTCGCACGTGCGCGCGTCATACGTCTCCATTACCTGTTCGCGCGGCCTGCCTGCGGATCATCCGCAGCCGTTGGTGGGTGGGTACCGGCACCTGCTTCGAGGCGAGCAGGTAAGCTCGGAGCCTCGCGCACCGTGTCCCTGCGCGAGCTCGGGCAGGCTGCAGTGCGCCCGGCCCGGGACATCTCCCCGGAAAGGAACTGCAGATGCCCGCCTCGACCCCCGTCGACCAGTCGGCTCACACCACCAACGCGCGGCTCGCCGCATGGGTGGAGCAGATCGCCGAGCTCACCAAGCCCGACCAGGTCGTGTGGTGCGACGGATCCAAGGCCGAGTTCGAGCGCCTCGCAGAGCAGCTCGTCGACGCCGGCACGTTCCGCAAGCTGGACGAGTCCAAGCGCCCCGGGAGCTACCTCGCGCTCAGCGACCCGCAGGATGTCGCCCGCGTCGAGAAGCAGACGTTCATCTGCTCGCAGTCGCAGCGCGACGCCGGCCCGACCAACAACTGGCGCGACCCGGCCGAGATGCGCGCCACGCTCGAGCCGCTCTTCGACGGCTGCATGCGCGGCCGCACGATGTACGTCGTGCCGTTCGTGATGGG
>JAGQUL010000335.1 GCA_020438525.1 Thermoleophilia bacterium
GATCCTGCGCGCGGGCCTGGGCATGGTCGACGGCGTGCTGCGCATGGTTCCCGTCGCGCGAATCGGCCACATCGGCCTGTACCGCGACGAGGAGACCCTCGAGCCGGTCACCTACTACGAGAAGCTGCCCGACGACATGGCGCATCGCGACGTGCTGGTGCTCGATCCGATGCTGGCGACCGGTGGCTCGGTCACGGTCGCGGTCGACAAGATCAAGCAGGCCGGCGCGACGCGCATCAAGATGCTCGCCATCCTCGCGGCGCCCGAGGGCATCGCGCGGCTGCAGGCCGATCACCCCGACGTGGACATCTACGTCGCGGGCATCGACGAGCGCCTCAACGAGAAGGGCTACATCCTTCCCGGCCTGGGCGACGCGGGCGACCGTCTGTTCGGCACTGCCTGATCCGCAACCGTGTACGTCCTCGCGCTGTTTGCGGCGTGCTTCGCGCTCGGCGCGAGGCGACAGCTGCGTGACCCTGCCGGCGCGGCACGGCTGCGCAGCCGGGTCTGGGGCGCGAACGTCGCGATCCTGATCCCGATCGCGATCATCTACGCGGCCACCACGATCCGGGTCGATGCAGCGCTCGCCGCGGCGTTCGCATGCGGCGTGGCCGCGTGGTGGCTCACCGTCGGCGTGTCGCTGGCATATGCACGGATCGTCGAGCCCGGCGATCGGCGCGCACGTGGCGCGATCGCGATGTCGGCTGCCTTTCCCAACACGATCTTCCTGGGGTTCCCGCTGGCGCATCTCGCGTATGGAACGCCGGGGCTGCAGGTCGCGGTGGTGTACGACGTGATCGGGCCGATCGTCCCTGCGGTCGTGCTGTCGACCGCGATCGCGCAGTCGCACGCGGGAACGGCCGTGGCGGATCGTGCGACGGCGCGCGACGTGCTGCTCGGCATCCTGCGCAGCCCACCGACGATCGCGATGCTCGTCGGCGTGCTCGTGCGGGTGGCAGTGCTCGACCAGCCACTGGAGCTGGAGGTGGTCGGTGGACTGATCGGCCCCGTTGCCGGCGCCACGGGTTTCGTTGCGGCAGGACTGTCGATCCCGCTGCAGCAGCTGGCGCACGTCGGGCGTGAGGTTGCACAGGTCGGCGGCGCGATCGTCGTCCGCATGGTGGTGGCCCCGGCGCTGCTCGCACTGACCGGACTCGCGACCGGGGTATCGATTCCGCACGTGCTGCTGCTGGTGAGCGCGATGCCCACGGCGATCCATGCGCTCGTGATCGCGCGCGAACACGACCTGCAGACCGAGGTCGTGCGACTGGCGATCCTGGCATCGACGGCGATTGCGATCGTCGTCGTGCCGCTGTTCACGCTCGTGCGCTGATCAGCGCGACGACGACGCGAGCTCGCCGAGCAGGCGGACCTGCTCGTCCGCGGAGACCAGGCCGGCCGCTCGTCGCGCGTCGATCTCGTCGCGTGCCGCGACGCTCCACGCCGATTCGAGCTGCGCGAGGCGCTGCTCGTCGGCAGGTGCGGGATCGTCGGACCCGGCGACGAGCGCCTGCTGCTCGAGCAGCGCAGCGCGCGCCTCGAGTCGAATCGCCAGGAATCGTCGCGAATCCTGGAAGTGGTGGTCCGGTGGCCAGCGATCGATCGAAGCCGCGGTCTCGCGCAGCCTGCGCGCGGCGTGCACCGCGTCGCACTCGATCGACACGGTGCATCGTCCTTCGGCCTGCATCGCCGCCTGGATCCGCACCTGTTCGCCGGCGATCGTGGGATCTGCGGACACGGAGTGCGTCTGCCCGTTCGCCTCGGCCCGGGTCTGCTGCCCGGTATCGATCACGGCCACGACCAGTCCCGCCGTGGCCAGCGCGATGACGGGAGCGACGATGAGGCGACGAAGCTGCATGTGGGAGGTGCATCGGTCGTTGGCGGGTCCGGCTTGATGCCATGACGCCGGATGCCACCGGTAGCATGCGGGGCATGGACGGGTTGTTCGACCCCCTGTACCGGTCGGCCTGGTGGGCCGGACTGGCTGCTGCCGCGATTGCGTGGCTGCTCGTGCCGATCGTGCGGCGCGCTGCGGTCCGCTGGGGCGTGGTCGTGGAACCGTCTTCAGACCGGCGCATCCACGAGCGGGCCACCCCGCTGCTCGGCGGTGTGGCGATGCTGGTCGCGATCGTCACGTCGACGATCGTGTTCGTCGACTGGCGCGACCTTGCCGGGCTTGCCCTGCTCAACCAGCGCCAGCTCGCGGTCACGCTGCTGTGCGCGGTGGCGATCTGCCTGCTCGGGGCGCTCGACGACGCGCTCGAGCTCTCGTGGCGATCGAAGCTGCTCGGACAGGTCGGGGTCGCGCTCGCCGTGGTGCTGCTGCCGCTCGTGGGGCTGCCGGCAGGCCTGGACCCGGGGCAGGCGCCGCTGGTCGTGGAGCGTCTCGACCTGCCGTTCGTGCACCCGATCGAGCTGCCGATGTGGCTCGGCGTGGCGCTCGTGGTGTTCTGGATCGTCGCAGTGATGAACATGCTCAACTTCATCGACGGCGTGGACGGGCTGGCGGCGGGGCAGGCGGCGATCATCGCGGCGACGTTCGCGATCATCGCTGCCAGCTACTCCCGCATCGGCATCGCGGTGCTCGCCGCGGCGACGAGCGGGGCGGCGCTCGGGTTCCTTCCGCACAACTGGCGCCGCGGCGGTGCGAAGATCTTCATGGGCGACTCCGGATCGATGCTGCTGGGATTCCTGCTGGCGGTGATCAGCGTGCAGGGCGTGCTCAAGACGACTGCTGCGATCAGCCTCGTGATCCCGCTCGCCCTGCTGGCAGTTCCGATCCTCGACACGTCGTTCGTCGTGCTCAAGCGGCTCAAGTACGGGGTGTCGATCGCACATCCCGATCGCTGGCACCTGCACCACCGACTGCTGAACATCGGGCTGTCGCCCCGACGGGTCGCCGCGACACTCTGGGCCTGGACCGCGGCGATGAGCTCCGTCGCGCTCGCCCTGCGCTTCGTCGACTACGGCAACTCGAACGACTGGAACACGAGCGGCCTGGTCGTGCTGGGCATCGTGGTGGCGGGAGCGCTCGCCGTGACGGTGTTCCTCGCCGTGCAGCTCGAGATCATCAAGAGCCGGCGCGTTCGCGAGCGGAACCGTCGCGCAGGCGCGCCATGACGTGCGCGTCGACGTACTCGCCGTCGCGGAAGGTGTCGTGGCGGAGGGTTCCCTCGATCTCGAAGCCGAACTTGCGGTAGAGCGCGATCGCGGGCTCGTTGTCGACGTAGACGTCCAGGTGCACGCGCGTGACCTGCCACCAGTTGTCGGCCACGTCGAGCAGCGCGGCGAGCAGTGCGGTTCCCACGCCGCGCCCCTGCCAGTCGTCGCGCACCGACATGCCGAGCGCGGCCGAGTGGATGCGCCGCGGGCGTGTGTTGCGGTGGAGTCCGGCGTTGCCGATCGGTTCCCCGCCATCGAGCGGCTCGGCGACGACGAAGCACGTGTTCACGTCGGTGAACGTGAATCGCTCGCGTCGGAGTGCATGTGGGGTGTAGGGAAGCTGCAGCGTGCCGCGAACGACGCCCGGATCGGACATCGTCCGGCTGATCGCGGGGACGTCCTCCGGCTCGGCGGCGCGGATTCGCACGCCGGCCCGGGCGGCGGCTGCGACTGGATCGATCGTGGTTGCATCGGGCATCGTGGGCCTCTTCGTCGGATCGAGTGATGATACCGGCAGGTTCGCCCTGCCTGTGGCCGTTGCGCATGCAATCATGTCGATCGTGGACATGCCGAGCGGATCGGACGGGGACTCCAGCGGGACGGAACAGGATCCTGCCCACGAGACGTGGCGCGGACGCCGCAGGCGACGCCGTCGATTCCTCGACCGCTACGAGCGGCGGCTCGCCGAGCGACGCGCCGGCAAGCACCACCCGCTCAAGCGCCCGATCCGGGTGACGATCGGCGTGCTGCTGATTCTGTTTGGCGTGGCGATCGGGTGGCTTCCCGGTCCCGGCTTCGTGATCTTCGCGTTCCCGGGAGCACTCCTGATCGCAAGCGAGTGGCGCAAGGCTGCGCTGCTGATGGATCGGGTCGAGCACGAAACCGTTCCGTGGATTCGCCGCGTACGCGCCAAGCTTCGTGGAGGGCCGCGTCCCGAGTGGGTGGAGGAGGACCCTGCGTTCTGGGGCGTGTGGCAGGAACGACGCGACGGATCGATCGCCGACACCGGCGAGCGACGACGACGCGCCGACGCGGTCGCCGATGCGAGTGACGGCGACGACGGCAGCGCCGAGGCCGAGGCGCACTCGGCCTGACCGCCGCGGCCCGGCTGGAACGACGACGCCCGCGTGGCCGGAGCCGACGCGGGCGTCGTGATTCGTCGGATGTCGCGGGGCGCTACTCGCTGAACTTCGCGCGGAAGCCCTGCAGGTGCTCGCCCCATGCGATGTCGCGGCGGGCGAGCTTTGCAGCGGACTCGTCGTCGCCCGCAGCCTCGAGCTTCGCCTTGCCCTCGCTCACCAGCTGCGCCGCCCATGCCTCGTCGAGATCCTCGAGCGCGACGGCTTCCTCGACCACGACGGTGGCAGTGGAGTTGGACGCCTGTGCGAAGCCTTCCTCGGTCGCCCAGGTCTTCCAGGTGCCGTCCTCGAGCTCGACGCGGACGTGCCCGAGCTTGAGGTCGGCCACGACCGGTGAACGGCGCGCGAGGATGCCCATGTGGCCGCCCGCGCTGGTCAGCTCGAGCTCGCGCACGTCACCCTCGAACAGCACGCCCTGAGGCGTGACGACCTTGGTCGGGAACGGGGTGTAGTTCGACATGTCAGGCCGTCGCCTTCTGCTTGGACTTGTCGGCCTCCCAGGCCTCCTTGACCTCGTCGATCGAGCCCTTGAACATGAAGAAGCGCTCCGGGACCTCGTCGTACTCGCCGCTCAGGATCGCCTTGAACGAGCGGATCGTGTCGTCGAGCTTCACGTATGCACCCGGGGTGCCGGTGAAGGACTGTGCGACGAAGAACGGCTGCGAGAGGAACTTCTCGACGCGGCGGGCTCGACCCACCACGACCTTGTCCTCCTCGCTCAGCTCGTCCATGCCGAGGATCGCGATGATGTCCTGCAGGTCCTTGTAGCGCTGCAGCACGTCGCGGACCTCGTTGGCGGTCTGGTAGTGCTCGTCGGTCACCGAGCCCGGCTGCAGCGCGCGGGAGGTGGACGAGAGCGGGTCGACCGCCGGGTAGATGCCCTTCTCGGAGATGCCTCGGCTCAGCTCGGTCGTGGCGTCGAGATGGGCGAAGGTGTTGGCCGGGGCCGGGTCGGTGTAGTCGTCCGCCGGGACGTAGACGGCCTGGATCGAGGTGATCGAGCCCTTCTTCGTCGAGGTGATGCGCTCCTGCAGCTGACCCATCTCCGTCGCGAGCGTCGGCTGGTAACCCACGGCGCTCGGCATGCGGCCGAGCAGGGCGGACACCTCGGAGCCGGCCTGGGTGAAGCGGAAGATGTTGTCGACGAAGAGGAGCACGTCCTGGTTCATCTCGTCACGGAAGTACTCGGCCATGGTCAGGCCCGA
>JAGQUL010000336.1 GCA_020438525.1 Thermoleophilia bacterium
ACACCTCCACGGCAGCGGGTTGCCTTTGGGGTAGGTCGGGTCGGGCCTGACCCGCGGGCGGCGCGACGCTGGTCGCGCCGCCCGGGGTCGAACCCGTGCGGAACGCGCTCCTAGAGGAACAGCGCTCCGAGCTTCGTTGCAAGGCCGATGTTGCCCTTGACCTTGATCTTGCCGGTCATGAACGCCATCTGCGGGTTCAGCTGGCCGTTGACGATCTTGATCCAGTCCTGATCGGACGCGGTGATGGTCACCGATGCGTCGTCGGCGGTGCCCTCGCCGAAGTCAGCCGAGCCGTCCGCGATCTTCGCGTACCACTGGCCGCCACCGTCGCCGGTGATGTCGAACTGGAACGTCTCCGTCATGCCGGCAGCCTTCTCGGGCTTGAACTTGCCCTGCATCTCCTGCATCACATCGGCGACGGTCTGCGTATCGGTCATCGTTGTGGATCCCTCTCCATCGGGGCGCCGGCCTGATGCCGATGCCCGTTCCTCTCTACCGTGGATCATTGATTGACCCGTCAGTCAATATTCGCAGGCCGGTCGGCCGCGCGCGAGTCCACGTACGCTCCAAGTGCTTTCCGCAACACCCGTGAACCAAACGCCGCGCAGCCCCGGATTGCCGCCCGCATGCCGATTTCGGCCGCACGTGATGGTGGCCGACGACGGCCCGGCGTGCTGGCCATGCCGGCCGCGCCGCGGGTCGGGCGCGCGCCGGCCGGGTCGATCCCGAGGAGACGGTGGCATGCAGCTCTCCCCCACCGCAGCCACGCCACCCCCGGCTCCCGCGCCGGCTTCCCCGACACGGTTCTCTGCCCAGCAGGTGCTCCCGCACGAGATGCAGGTCGCGCGAATCGGCAGGGGCACCGTTCGATCGGAGGTGAACCGCAGCATCCGTGTGCTGCTGGAGGGATCCGGTCCGGCATCCGAGCGCGAGCTCGTGCCGGACTCGAAGGCCGCCGCCGACCTGATGGCATCCAAGGATGGCCCGACGTTCACCAAGGCGCTGCGCAGCTTCCTCGCCGTTGCCGACGAGCACCAGGGCAAGGAGAACCTCAAGTCGGTCACGTTCCTGCCCGACGAGCACGCCTCGAAGGCGGTCTCGGTGCTCAACTGGGCCGACAACGCGCGACGCGACGGGCTCGACGTGGACGCGATGCTGCAGCCCGACAAGGGCAGCGTGGAGCAGCTGCACAAGCAGATCCCGGACCTGTCGAAGGACGAGATCCGCAGCGAGCTGCGGAAGATCCAGGCCTCCGAGGGCGTGAAGATGCTCGCCGAGGGCGAGGCCGAGCAGGTCTCGTTCGCCGGCGCATGGAACTCCAACGGCCACATCGTGATGATGCCGGACGTGTCGCGCGACATGCTCTCGACGATCGGCCTGTACCGCCAGCAGCCGGGCGACCAGCTCACCAAGCTGCCGCCGAAGTACCGCGACGACCAGGCACGCTGGAGCTGGCATGCCGCGATCCACGAGGCGGAGCACTCGATCACGCCGATGGGCAATCGCGGACCGGAGTGGACGAGCGTGATGGAAGAGGCGATTCCCGAGGTGCTCACACCCTCGCGGATCGACCCCACGCTGCGGGCCGCCGGCGCCGACCCGGATCTCGCCGCGCGACCGGCCCGTGACACGAAGCACGAGCCCGTCGACTGGGCGGCCTGGAACCGCGATCACCTCCCCAGGCCGGCCGCGTCCGAGATGGCCACCGCCAAGGGTCGCTACACGGACGGCCCCGAGCTCGTGCGCGACCTGCTGCGGATGGCCGGCATCGACCGCCGCACGACCGAGGGCAAGGCAGCAGCGCTCGAGCTGCTCCAGGGCCGATCGGCGAAGTTCGCGCCTCGCCGCATCGCCGATGCGATCGTCGCGGCGAAGCAGCTGCCCGACTCCGCCGCGCCGAAGCTTGCCGACCTGATCCGACAGGCGTCGATCGGCGAGCACACGATGGGCGACATCGAGCGATTCGTTCGCGACTCCGCGAGCTGACCACGCTGCGGCGCCGGTCGCGCGCTCGTCGCGCCCGCGCGCGTGTAGGGTGATCCGCATGATCGACTTCACCCTCACCGAAGAGCAGCAGCAGATCCAGGATGCCGTGCGAGCGTTCGTGGACGAGAAGGTGCTGCCCGTCGCCGTTCGCAACGACATGGAGCACAAGCTCGACATGTCGCTGATCGACGGCATGCGCGACCTGGGTATCCTGGGCGCACCGATTCCGTCCGAGTGGGGAGGCGCCGGGCTCGACTTCATCAGCGAGGCGCTGATCTGCGAGGAGATCGAGCGCGGCGAGGCCGCGCTTCGCACGCTGATCAGCGTGCACGTCGGCCTCAACTCGCTGTCGCTGCTCGGCAATGCGAACGAGGAGCAGAAGGAGCGCTGGCTGCGCCCGCAGGCGACCGGCGAGAAGATCGCGTGCTTCGGCCTGACCGAGCCCGACGCCGGCAGCGACGTGGCGGCGATGAAGACCACCGCGATCAAGCAGGGCGACGGCAGCTACGTGCTCAACGGCGAGAAGAGCTGGATCAGCTTCGGATCGACCGCCGACCACGCTCTCGTGTTCGCGAAGACCGATCCGTCGGCCGCGCACAAGGGAATCTCGGCGTTCGTCGTGGACCTCAAGCACGACGAGGGCGTCACGACCAGCCTCTACGAGCACAAGCTCGGCGTCTGGGCCGGCGATACCAGCAGCCTGTTCTTCAGCGACGTTCGCCTGCCGGCCGATCGCCTGATCGGCGCCGAGGGCGAGGGCTTCAAGATCGCGATGTACTCGCTCGACCACGGTCGCTTCACCGTGGCGGCCGGGGCCGTGGGCGTGATCCGCGCCTGCCTCGAGGCATCGACGAAGTACGCGAACGAGCGCGAGACGATGGGCACCAAGATCGGCAAGCACCAGTTCGTCCAGGACTTCATCGCGCAGATGGTCGCCGACTACGAGACGAGCCGGCTGCTCGTGTGGAAGGCCGCGTGGGCCAAGAACCATGGCGTCCGCAACACGCGCGAGACGAGCCTGGCGAAGTGGATCGCCACCGAAGCGGCGTTCCGCTCGGCACACAATGCCATGCAGATCCACGGCGCGATGGGCTTCGACGAGGAGACCGGCATCGCGCGCTTCTTCCGCAACTCGCGCGCGCCGATCATCTACGAGGGCACGACCCAGATCCACAAGATGATGCAGGCCGAGCACGCGCTCGGCTGGCGCGAGCTCAACGGCCGTGGCGCCCCCGCCGACCTGCACCGCGCGCTTGCAGGCGCAGGCGTGTGACGACCACTACGCAGCGCCGGGCGACCTGACATCGATGCCCACGGCGCGCGCCGCGTCGGCGAGCCGCCGGTCATAGCAGTACATGACGTCGAGGGTTGTGCCGAGCGCGCGCGCGGTTGCGAGATGGATCGCATCGAGCGTTCGAAGCGCCGGCGGCTCGACGAGCCCGGCAACCGCCGCCACCGCGACGTCAAAGCCAACAAGCACCAATCGATCGACCAGCTCCTCGACGAGCTGCGGCTCGACCGCGAGCCGCTTCCCGACACGCTCGAGCTCGACCCGACCGACCATGCTCGTCGCGAGCGCGACGTCGCCAAGCGACTCGAGACTCCGCCGCAGCTCGCTGCTCTCCTGCTCGAGGACGGCAAGCTTCACAAGTGCCGACGCATCGAGGTAAGCGACAGGCCGGGCCATCAGATCCGATCCTCACGCATCTCCTTGAGCGCATCGGTGCCTCGGGTCGACACCGGACCCGTCGGCAACCCGAATCCACGGAACGGTCGCTTGGCGGGAATTGCTCGGCCGTCCGCGATCATGCGGTCAAGAATCGATTCCGTCGAGCGATGCGGCACGATCTCGGCGATCACGCGCCCGCGATCCGTCACGTAGACACGCTCGCCGGCCTTCGCGCGCTCGACCCAGGTGCGTGCGTCGTGGCGCAGCTCGCGCAGGCCGACCCGGGGCGGCTCGTTCGTGGCAGCGGAAGAATCCATGTAACACAATGTATCACTTCGTTCGGCCGGCGCAACGTCGGCCACTCGCACGGCCGCGCGCGGCCCGTGACCGGAGAATCGCGATTCATTCGATTCGCAGCACGATTACGCTCGCCCAATGATTTCGACCGACCCGTACTCGCGCCAGCAGCCCATCCCCGGCCGCGGAGGCCCCGGCGACCTGGGCTCCCCCGCGACATGGGAGCGCCGCCCGCTCGCGCAGGTCACCACGCTCACCGGTGAGCGTGCGGGCCACGCCACGATGCTCATGGCAAAGGGGCAGGGCGGGTTCTTCGCCAAGCCGACGTTCGAGCCCGCCGGCACCGACTTCGCCGCTGCGATCCAGCACGCTGCCGACCGTGCCGGTGGCCTGAGCGGCCTGTTCGGCGGCTCCTCGGTCCAGGGCGTGCTGCAGGCATATGACGGCCAGCTGTACGTCGCGACGCTCGCGAGCGAGAGCGGCATGCCGGTGTCGCTCGAGGGCGAGGGCGGACCACTCGGAAACGTGATCACGTCGTCGGTCCACGTCGCGAAGCTGCATCCTGCGCTGCAGGCCGTCGTCGGCCGCCGGGTGATGGTGGACCTACGCGCGGACCAGCCACAGCCGCTGCCGCCCGGAGGAACCGTGCCGTATACGCCGATCCCGGGGATTCCGCAGCAGCCGGCGCCCGGTGCGCCCACCACACCGCCGGCGACGCCGCCCGTGCCGCAGCCGCCGACGTATCCGCAGCCGCAGCCGCCCACCCCGGAACCTGCACCGGCGCCCGGCGACGGCGGTTCGTGGTGGGACAGGCTGCGCGGCAAGACGCACTGATTCCGGTTTTTCCACGCAGACACGTCGATCCACGGGATGAGGCCACGTTGCGAACAGCCACACGTACTCGTCGATTGTTCGAACGGACGTGACGTACGCGGTCGTTTTCACGACACCTTGGCACTGGCCGAATACGGCAGGTTGGTTGATCCGTCAAGGGTCCGATGGCCCAGCGCCTCGCTAGTTCGCAAGGCCCTTGCACCGCGACCCGCCCCGTCGTATCACGGTCCTATCGCCGGGCCGCACCAGCTGCCCGGGAAGGCACCAAGGAGATACACCATGAAGGCACGCCTCTTCACGCTCGCACTGGCCGTTGCGCCGCTCGCCGCGATGCTTGGCGGTTGGCGCTCGCACTGAGCGTCGACATGAGGTCCGGCGGCTCATCTGAACCGCCGATCTCAAGCAGCAGTCACTGATTGCCGATGCGCTCGTCGTGTCGGCATCCGTGACTGCTGTTTCTTCTTCGTTTCGACGGCTGACGTCGCGCGAGCGCGTGGCGTGGTGGTTCGCACTGGCCACGACTCCGCTCGCGCTCGCATGCGTCGCATACGCCGTCGTGCACGCGTCGTTCGAGCATCCTGGAGCGGTCGTCCTGCTTTCGTTCGCCGCCGCGCTCGGCGTACGAGGCGAGATCCGGCTCGGGAACATTGGCTTCGCAACCGAGTTCGTCCCGATCGTCGTCGCGGCAATCCTGGAGCCGTGGAGCGCTCCAGTCGTCGCGCTCGCCACGATCGCCGACGCCGACTGGCGCGTGCAATTCAAGGCGCTCAACGTATCAAGCAGCGTCATGGCGGCCACGGCAGCTGCCGTGGCCGCCAGCACGTCAGGTAGCCCGTGGCTGTCGGCTGCGCTGGGGACGACCGCATACCTCATCGTCAACATGGCCATCCACGGTACGTTCTTCACGGTCACGAAGACAATGGCCCCACGTGAGCTCGCTGCGATGGCCGTCGCATCGTTCCTCGCCACCGCGACGTTGACGGTACCGATCGTCGGCTCCGTCGCCTGGCTTGGGGAGCAATTCGGTGCGATGGTCGTGCCGCTCGTCCTCGTTCCGCTCGCGGTGACCCAGTACTTCCACGGCCTCTACCACCGCAAGGTGCAGCTGACCGACGAGCTGGCGGAGAAGGCGCAGGTGCTCGCGCGCACGAACCTGCAGTTCGCGGCGGCGATGGTGAAGGCGCTCGACGCACGTGACGCGTATACCGCGGGCCACAGCGCGGCAGTGGCGGTGTACACGCGCGACATCGCGCGCGAGATGGGCTTCGACGACGAGACCGTGCGCGTCGCCCACCTCGCCGGCCTGCTCCACGACATCGGCAAGATCGGCGTGCCGGGGCGCGTGCTCAACAAGACCGCCCCGCTCGATGACGAGGAGTACGAGCTCATGAAGTCGCATGCGGCGATGGGCGCGGAGATCCTCGGCGAGGTCGACCTGTACGAGGACATCGCGATCCTCGTGCGCTACCACCACGAGCGCATCGACGGGCGCGGCTATCCGGACGGTATCTCAGGCGACGCGATCCCCGCGATCAGCCGGATGATCTCGGTCGCCGACACCTACTCGGCGATGACCACCGATCGCCCCTACCGCGACGGCATGCCGACCGAGAAGGCGATGAGCATCCTGCGCGAGTGTCGCGGCACGCAGCTGGACCAGGACTTCACCGATGCCTTCCTGCGGATCCTGATCGTCGCCGACGAGGCCTACCAGCGCGGCAAGCAGACGGACTTCGAGGTCGAGGTGGCCAAGCACCAGGCGCTGAGCGAGGTCGAGGCCGAGGCCGTACGGCTCAACGAGCCGCATCCCGCCGGGCCACCCGCCCCGGCCGCCCCCAATGTGCCGATGCTGCCAGCTGCCGTCGACGGCGAGCTGGTCGAAGTCGACCTCGAGCGCGAGGCGGCGTAGCGGTCAGCCGACCTCGCTGTCGAGATCCTCGGCCGGGTCGTCGGCATCCGCGCGGGATTCGCCAGGGGTCGCCCAGTACTCGAACCAGCGTCGCAGCACCGAGTGGTACCACGACGAATCGACGGCCGCGAATGCCACGTGTGCGCCGGCATCGCGCACCATCACGTGCACGTTCGGATTGTCGGCAACCGTGTCCTGCAGCGCATATGCGTGCTGGACGGTGACCAGAAAGTCGTCGGCTGCGTGGAGCACGAGTCCCGGCGTCTCGATCTTGTCGGCGAAGTTGACGGCGCTCGCGCGCTCGGCGAACTCCTCGACGGTGATGCCGTAGTAGGGGGCGCTCAGCGTGTAGACGAGGTCGCGCCACGAGCGCAGCTCGCGGTCGAGTCCGCGGCGGCGGACGGTACCCTTGATCGCGGCCTGGAACACGTGCCAGAGGCCGAAGAACGGATCGCGCCAGTGCGGCTTGGTGGAGATGTGCTGGAGCGCGACGTCGATCATCGTGGGTGGGCTCACCGAGACGAAGCCGCCGTCGAGCGGGGTGTCGTCGCCGAGCGTCTGGGCGTAGGCGGCGTTGAGCATGCTCGCCCCGCCGAGCGAGAAGCCGATGCCGGCGACGCTCGTGACCCGCGGGTCGCGGTGCAGCTCGCGAGCGATCTCGAGGATGTCGCGCCCCTCGTGGTAGCCGGCGCTGGCGGGTGCATCGGTCGTCCAGGTGCTCTGGCCCCAGCCACGCATGTCGAACGTCACGACGTGGAAGCCCCACTGCTCGAACGCGCGTCGCGCAAGCTGGATCACCAGGTCGAAGTTCTTCGTCATCAGCAGGCCGTGCGCGATCACGAGCGCCGGGCCGCGATGCTCGTGCATCGCCTGCATGCCCGACAGCTGCGCGCCCTGGTCCCCGGTGAACAGGCGCTGCTGGAAGTACGGCGGGTACAGGTGCGGGATCGTGGTGACGTCCGGATACGGCGCGAGCAGCGCGCCGAGCGCATCGGGGCCGCTGTCGCGGAAGAACGCGGCGCTGGTCGAGATCTTCGCGGGCCGGAACGGGAAGCGATCGATCGCGGCCGCGATGTCGGCGACCGAGCGCTCCGCCAGCGGAGGCATCCCCTCGGGTCGACGGAACGGCGGCCGCGACTCGATGTGGCGCCCGCGGTCTCGCTGGAGGCGGTCGCGCAGCGACCGCAGCGCGTCCACGACCGAGTAGATCGCGAAGATCGGGAAGAACAGGTAGGCGAACCACGTTCGCCGTGCGACGTTCGCGGTGTGGGCGGCTCGAGGCGCGAGCCGCGGGGCGAACCGGACCGGGCGCGAATCCGCAGGGCTCGACAGCTGCTGGGCCAGGTCGTCGTCGCCGAAGGAATCGCCATCGTCATCGGGCTCGACGCTCACGCCCTGTCGGGCGACGACCCGCAGTCGATCACGGGCGCTTGGACGAGCAGACGGAGTGTCATCGGCACGGGACATCCGCTGCAGGATACCCCGGCCGCGCAGGACTTAGTCGCGCACCGACAGTCCGTGGAGCACGAGCTCGACCACGGCGAGCTCCGCCTGGGCGACGTCGTCGTCGCTGCCGGGCAGCGATCCGAACACCCATCCGGTGAGCACCTCGTCGACCGCACCCCAGAACACGAACGACACGAGTCGTGCCGGGATGTCGGCGCGCAGCTCGCCTCGCTGCTGCCCCGACGCGATGATCCGCTCGATGATGTCGAACGCCTCCGCGATCTCCTCGACCTGCGCTCGCAGGTGCCCGGAGCGCGTGACCTCGAGCACCACGACGCGCACGAGGTCGGGCGACATGCGGTACGAGCCGAGCAGCAGGCGCACGACCTCCGCGAGCTGGTCTGCAGCGGTTCCGTCGCCGTCCTCGATCGTTCGCAGGCCCTGCTCGATGTTCTTCCACGTGCGCTGGAACACGTCCTGGAGCAGCTGCTCCTTGCCGGCGAAGTAGTGGTACACGAGTCCGTGCGCGACGCCGGCCTCCTGCGCGATGTCGCTCACGCGCGCATCGTGGTAGCCCTTGCGCGCGAACACCGTGACCGCGGCCTCGCGGATGCGGCGGCGGCGCGACGGGCCGGTCTCGGACCCGGCGC
>JAGQUL010000337.1 GCA_020438525.1 Thermoleophilia bacterium
TGCTACAACGGATACCTGAGCGACTGCACGCGCGTCGTTGCGGTCGGGGGAGTGGAGACGGTCGACGACGACCTGCTCGAGGCACAGGCCTGGTGCACCTCGGTGCTCGAGCAGGTGGCCGATGCGGCCCGTCCCGGTGTGGCGCCAAGCGCGCTCTACCAGCTCGCGCTCGACATCGCCGCCGATGCGGGGCACGCCGACCGGTTCATGGGATTCGCACCCGACCAGGCGCGGTTCGTGGGGCACGGGATCGGCCTCGAGGTGGACGAATATCCATTCCTCGCACGTGGATTCGACGACCCGCTGGAGCCCGGCATGGTGTTCGCGCTCGAGCCCAAGCTGGTGTTCCCCGGGCGCGCCGCAGTCGGCATCGAGGACGCGTTCATCGTGACCGAATCGGGGGTCGAAGCGCTGCCCGCGATGCCCCGACAGGTGCTGCAGGGGGCATGAACTGCCGCGTGCGTCGGATCCGCCCGGCTACCATTCCCCTGTGCCTACCATGGTGATGAATCCTGACGAGACCTCCGCGGAGCTGATGACGCGCCACGTCGTGGGGCAGGTGATCAACTCGATCGCCGCCCAGGACTGGACGAGCCTCGCCGCCTGCGTCGCACCCGAGATCATCTACTGGCGACCCGGTACCCGTGACCGGATCGACGGTGCCGATGCCTACGTGAAGGAGTGGAAGCGGTTCGCCGACTCCACCTCCAACCTCAGCTACCGCCCGCACACCGTGCTCGTCGACGGCGAGACCGCGATGGTCGAGGCCACGGCCGAGGGCACCTGGTCCCAGAGCGGCGAGCCGCTCCACTTCTCGATGGTCACCGTGATGCGCATCAGCGACGGGCGGCTCGTCGAGGAGCGCGAGTACATCGTGCCGCGCGGCTGACGCTGCCTGCTCCGCCACGCGCAGCCGCCGCCTGCGCCATCTATGATCGGTGCGACCGTTTCCCGCGCTCGCGCGCGCACGCACTGCGCGCACACGAGCGCCCGACCACCGGAGTGAACAGATGACCGTCGCGGAGAGCACCACCGACGTCTGGGGCCTGACCGAGTCCCAGCAGGAGATCCGCGAGCACGCCCGCGGCGTGGCGCGCCAGTTCGTCGCGCCGCGCGCGCACGACATCGACGCCAGCGGCGAGTTCCCGCAGGACATCCGCGAGCTGTTCATGGAGCAGGGCCTGTTCGCGCTGCCGTTCGAGGAGGAGCACGGCGGCACCGGCACCGGCTCGCTCGCGCTGATCATGGCGATCGAGGAGATCAGCAAGGTCTGCGCCACCAGCGGCCTGCTGCTCGCCGTGCAGGAGCTCGGATCGCTCCCGATCAAGCTCGCCGGCGCCGAGGAGCAGAAGCAGCAGTGGCTGCCCAAGCTCGCCACCGGCGAGCACCTCGCCGCCTACGGCCTGACCGAGCCCGGATCGGGCAGCGACAGCGCCGCCATGCGCACCACCGCGGTGCGCGACGGCGACGAGTGGGTGCTCAACGGCGGCAAGCGCTTCATCACCAACGCCGGCGTGGCAAACGTCTACACCGTGTTCGCCAAGACCGACACCGACGCGGGCCACAAGGGCATCAGCGCGTTCATCGTGCCGGCCGACGCGCCCGGCTTCTCGGTCGGCAAGTACGAGAAGAAGATGGGCATCAAGGGCTCGACGACCGGCGAGCTGTTCTTCGACGACTGCCGGATCCCCGCCGCGAACATCCTGGGCGAGCCCGGCACCGGGTTCACGCTCGCGATGCAGGTGCTCGACCGCTCCCGCCCCGGCGTTGCGGCGCAGGGCCTCGGCATCGCCGAAGGCGCGATCGAGTATGCCGGCAAGTACCTGCTCGAGCGCGAGCAGTTCGGCAAGCCGATCGCCTACCAGCAGGGCCTGCAGTGGATGCTCGCCGACATGGAGACGCAGACGATCGCCGCGCGCGAGCTGCTCTACCGGGTCGGCCACATGATCGACGCGGCCGACGCGGGACGCGGCGTGGAACGCGCGACGCTCACCCGCTACAGCGCCATGGCCAAGCTCGCCTGTACCGATGCCGCGATGAAGGTGAGCACCGACGCGGTGCAGATGCTCGGCGGCTACGGCTACGTGCAGGAGTACCCGGTGGAGCGCATGATGCGCGACGCGAAGATCACCCAGATCTACGAGGGCACCAACCAGGTCCAGCGGATCGTGATCGCACGCAACCTGCTCGCCGAGCTCGAGCGGCTCGAGCCCGTCCCGTTCTGACGTGACGCTGAACAGGAGTGATCGCGTGCGCCCGCGACGCTCGGTTATACCCCGGCCGTGAAGGCAGCCGCGGCCGGATGCCCCGCCTGGGAATCGAGGTTCGAGGCCCGGCGGAGCAGGTCGATCGCGCGGATCAGGGTCGCTGGTCGGTCGAGCCGGCGAGGGCGTCGTCGTCCACCGACTGAGCGGGCGAGTCGGAGGCGCGGACCTGCCCCGGCACGACCAGGGGCTCGCGAACGACGAACTCGATCACCACGAACGTGGCGAACGCGGACACGATCGCGAACACCAGCAGCACTGGCAGCAGGTCGAGCATTCGGGTGCGGAAGCTCATCTGCACGTCGTCGTCTCCATGGCGCAGGACCGGCATCGTGCCGGTTACGGTAGTCATGACACCGGCTTTCGGCGGCACCTGCGCATCCCGCGTGCACGCACGCGCGCGAGAAGCAGGTGGCGATGCATGCGCGTCGAACGCAGGAGGTGATGGATTCCCAACTGCAGCTTCCGATTCGCAACGCCGGTCTGTTCAGCGCGCTCCGCCGCTTCGTGGTGGAGGCGTTCGAGCTGCTGGCGGCCGACCGCGCCGCGGGCGCCGACATCTCGTTCAGCGTGGAGGAGCACCAGCGGCTTCGCCGCACGGAGGGCACCCGCAGCCCGTTCTACGAGTACCGCCCCATGACCGAGCGGTTCGTGCGTGAGCGGCTCGAGCGCATCCACGAGCTCGATGCGGCCGACGAGGCGGCATGGACCGTGGCGAGCGATCCGGCGGCGACCGCGTTCCTGCGAGCGGGGCGAACCGATGCGCTGGCCGACATGCAGCTCGTTGCTCGGCAGGAGGTGCTCGATCCGCTGCTCGTCGCGATGGCCGAGGCCACGCCCGACTTCGATCTGGACGAGTCGGCGCTGCTCGAGCACTACCTGCGCTTCGAGCACGGGCTGTACGCGACCGCGCGCCGGTACGTGGCGATCGCGCCGCTGTGGGGCGTGAAGCTGCCGTATGGCGACCTCGAGCTCGCGCCGGGAGCGACGATCCGGCACGTCGATCCGGAGTGGTTTCGGATGGAGTGGCCCGAGGCCGCCCAGATGGACTGGGGCGAGCAGGCGCGGGACGGGTTGCCGACCGTGGTGCTGCAGCTCGAGCGCCAGGTCGACGCGGATTCCGACGAGACCGCGATCGATCCGCTCCGGGCGATCATCGACGTGACGAGCGCCGTGCGGGCGCTCACCGGAGGCAGCGTCACCGCGGGCCCGCTCGTGCTCGAGCGCTTCGACTGGCGAGCACTCGCGCCGCGTCCGGTGCCGGCGATCGCCGCGCGCCGCTGCGGGCACCTGCCGAGCAAGATCGATGCCACCGTCGCCGCACACCTTCCGCAGGCGGTGCGACGACTGGCTGCCGAGCCGGACGGGACCCTGGCGCGCGCCATGGAGCGCTACCAGCTTGCCGCGACCGCGCCTGGCATGAGCGCCACGCGCGCGATCTTCGACATGCTCGTGGAGATCTACGCCACCGAGCGCGAGGTGGGCTCGGCGGCGCTGCGCATGGCGGCGGTGCTCGGGGCGGGCAGCCCGGAGCGGCGGGCGTTCGTGGATGCGATGCACCACGCCGCGAGCGTGATCCGCGCCGGCGCGTCGCAGGGTGCAGAGACGGTGCAGGCCACGCGCGTGCTCGCCTCGGCGCTGCGCGCGACGATCGCATCGGGACTGGTCGGAGAGCTGCCGGTGACGAGCCTGCAGGCCTACGCCGACTCGATCATCGTGGGCGAGCGCGAGCGCAAGCAGCTCGGCGTTGCCGCGATGGGACCCGAGCTCGCGCGCCACGCGGACTGACCCGCGGCGCGCGGCTGCGCGTCAGGCGCCCGGAACGCTCGGCGCGGTGGGTGGCACCTTGCCGAAGAGCACGTCGCGGATGCGCTTGGCCTCGGACACGGCGGTGTCCTGGGCGTGGGTGGCGGCCGCCTCGAGCGTGGCCGCGGGGATCGCGGATCCGTCGACGGACTTGAGGCCGAGCGCGCGGGCGAACGCGAGGTTCGACTGCACGTTGCGGTACTCGTGACCGCTCGCGCCGACCGTGGGGCCGGTACCGCGCGAGATCGAGGTGGTGACGTCCGTGGCATGCTCGATGAACGACACGCCCGGAACCCAGGTGCGCTCCCTGGGCATCCAGTCGGGGCGTCGCCAGAGCATGTCGATCGAGACGAGCGGCACCGGGTCGTCGGGATGTCGCAGCTCGATGAACCGTGCCTTGGCGACCGCCTCGTCGCTCAGCTTGGCGAACTCGTCGAACGTCGCGCGGATGTGGAACCCCTCCGGCAGCGTCGACGGGTCGAGCTTCGACAGGCGCACCGGAGCGCCCATGGTGATGATCTTCTCGAGCCCGAGCTCGTCGACGATGCCCGGACCCTCGCGCGCGATCAGCTGGTCGAACGGCAGGCCGCCCAGGCTGGTCGCGATGCCGTAGCGCGGCGGCCGAGAGCCTTCAGGCATCGCCGCGACGCGATCGCGCATCGCGCGCGAGCTGGCGAGGAACGCGTCGAGCGCCTCGTCGACCTTGTTGAGGCTCTGCACCGACGGGCGGGCCCCGTACTGCGCATCGATCGTGGCGGTGCGCGCGAGCTGCTCGCTCATCATCACCGGCGCGATGTTGAGGCCGCCGGTACCGGTCGGCGCACCCTCGAGGATCACGTCGACCATCGGCCGGCCTGCCTCGTCGAGTGCGAACGCGCCCTGGTGCTCGAGCTGGCTGATGCCGATCTTCGAGAGCTGCTCGAACGTGAGGTCGCCCGTCGCTGGCAGGTCCATCGCGGCGCGCAGCTCCGGCGCGTCGAGCTTGTGCGGCACGACGGTGCGGATCGCCTGTGCGCCGAGGCCCTCCTCGATCCGCGCGCCGAGGAAGATCTGCGGGCCGATCGTGAGCTTGGAGCGCGGGATGATCTCGCCGAGTGCCGCGCCGGCCTTGTCGGCCTGCGCCGCCGAGCCTGCGAGCAGGTTCTTGTTCTTGAGCATCGTCGCGACCTTGGGCCCGAACTTCGCGGCCGCGCCCACCACGACCGCAGCGCCGATCCCCACCTTCGCCGCAGTGGGGATCTCGGGCAGGATGTGGCCGTCGCCGTCCTGGTCGAAGCGCGCGTGCGCCTGGTCGAGCACCGCACCGGCCGTTCCCGTCACGGCCAGCACCCGGCCGATGCTGCCGACGAGCTTGGGCATGTCGCCATGCATTCGCCAGCCGATCAGCGCCGCAGCCGCACCGGTCGCCGCCACCGCGAGATGCGACTGCGTGCGATCGAGCGGGGTTGCGGCATCCACGCCGCGTGCCACGGCCTCGCCGACCAGGCCGGCCATCAGCCCCGCAGCAGCCGAGCCTCCGATCGCGACCGGTCGCGGAACTCCGTTGGGGTTCGTGATCGTGGGGCCCATGCCGCGCAGGCCTGCCACCACGCTGGTGGCCAGCGCCACCTCGCCCATGCCTGCGTATGCGCGTGGACCTGCGTCGACTCGCGTGGCGTCCATGGCGTTCGTGCTCCCCGTCCGTTCATCCCCGTGGGGCGCGGCGTGTTCCCGTACACGCACGTAGCTCGCCCCTGCCGGTTCATCGAATCGGACGGGGTTGCTGTCTCGCCGCTGACGGCTCGTCTCGCGTCAGGTGGCGAGGTACGGGGCGAGCTGGCGCAGCCCCTCGAGGTCGCTCACGAGCCGCGGCATGCGCGGCACGCTGATCGTGAGCGCGTCGCCGGTGGCGTCGGCGAGCTCGTCCAGACGACTTCGATCCCGGTCGGCGAGCGCCGCATGGTCGTGCTGCGCCGCCGCGATCCGCGCGGCAAGCGACTCGTCGATCCCGTCGAGCCGCTCGAGCTCCTCGGCGGTGACGAGCCGGCCCGGCGGCGCCGGCTCCACCCGATTCACGACCGTGCCGACGAACCGATAGCCACGCTCCTCGAGCAGCTCCCAGAACGACACGGCCTGCTCGACGCTCTCGCGCTCCGGGCTGGTCACGGCAAGGAAGCCCGTTCGCTCGCTCGCGAACATGCGCTCCACGACGCGGATGCGCTCGGTGATCTGGCCGTAGATGCCTTCCATCGACTCGAAGAACTCGGTCGTGTCGCGCAGCATCTGCCCGCCGGTGATCTTCTCGAGCACCGCCACCACCGGACCACCGGACCCGCCGAGCGCCTTGAGACCGAACCGACCGACCTTCGCACCTGGCTTGAGGAACCAGCGAAGCGATCGACCCTCGAGGAACCGCAGCATCCGCTGCGGGGACTCCAGCAGCTCCCGGGCATGCGACGCAGGCGGGGTATCGACGACGATCAGGTCGTACTTGCCGCCACGGTCGAGCTCGTACAGCCGCTCGAGCGCCATGTACTCCTGCATGCCCGCCGTCGACTGCGAGACCTGCTCGTAGACCCGGTTGTTGAGGATCCGCTCGCGCTCCTCCTCGTCCGACGACGCCTCCATCACGAGGCGATCGAACGCGGTCTTGGCGTCGAGCATCAGGCCGTGCAGCGATCCACCCGGCGCCGCGCCCGCAGGAAGCTTCACCTTGCGCTCGCGATCATCGAGCCGGTGCAGGCCCATCGCCTGCGCGAGCCGCTTCGCCGGATCGATCGTGAGCACGCACACGCGTCGCCCACGCATCGCCTCGTCGAGCGCGATGGTCGCCGCGACGCTCGTCTTGCCCACGCCACCGGACCCGCAGACGAGCAGCACGTCGAGGTGCTCGAGCCGCTCACCGAGCGCATGGTCGTCGGCCGCGCGTCGACGCGGAGCAGGCGTGCGGCGCGCCATCAGCCAGCACCTCCCGCCGCCGCGTGCACCGCGGCCGCAGCCGCAGGACCATCGGGCGCACCGGCGAGCTGTGCCTCGAGCACGGCCTGACCCGACAGCGTGAGCCACCGCGCGAGTCCCGCGACGTGCTCGCGTTCGAGCTGCGGCGCGAACATGTACGGAAGCAGGCCCGACGGAACGTCCGCCATGCCCGCCTCGAGCCGTGCGCGCTCCGCCGCCTGGTCCTCGCAGCGCTGGCGCTCCCACGACACCGTGTCGAGCGCGTGACGCACGTCCGGGTCGAGCGAGTCGTCGGCCGCGAGCTTCTCGGCCGCCCGGGCCTCCTTGGCGGTGAACCGATCGACGAGCAGGCCGTTGACCACGGTCGCCGCCACCGACACCTCGCGATCCTCGAGCTGGTCGCGCAGCTCGAGCGTCTCCGTCACCGGCAGCTCCTCCGGCAGCGCCACGAGCACCACGCCGACCCGCTCCGGATCCTTCACGAACGCGTCGACGGCCTTCGCCTCGCCGCTGATCGGACCCACCGGGAACATCCGCGCGATCACGCCGGCCATGCCGAGCAGCCCGAGGCCGTGCCCCGTCGCCGGCGAATCCACCACGATCGCATCCCAGCGCGGGCGACCACGATCGTCGGTCTCGCGCGCGAGCGCCCACAGCTTGCCGAGCACGAGCAGCTCCCGGAAGCCCGGCGCGGCCTGCGCGAACTGGTCGATGATCGGGTTGCCCACGAGCCGGTCGGCGACGAGCTTCACCTTGAGTCGCATGCGTGCGTACTCGCGCAGTGCGTCGTTGAGCGTGATCCGCATCGCCGCGAGGTGCTCGGCGAGCGGCACGGGCTGGTACCCGATCTGCTTGCTGGAGATCAGCGCCGCGGCACTGGCCTGGCCCTCGATCTCCACGAGCAGCGTGCGCGCGCCGGCGTCCCGCCACGCCTGCGCGAGCGCGGCAGACACCGTCGACTTGCCCACGCCGCCCTTGCCGGTCACGAACACCGTGCGGGGCTGCATGCCGAGCGGCAGCGCATCTTGGTCCAGTCGTGGTCGGGAAACCATCGTGCAGACAGACTACCCGAGCACGGGCTCAGGATTCAGCGGAGCTTCCCGACTCCGGCTGCGGAGTTGTCCGACTTCGAACGACCACGCGGGTCGTCGTCGTCACATGTACTGCTTGGCGAGCTCGTCCGCGGAGTAGCGGTGCATCGCGGCGGCGTCCTTGGCGGCGCCGCTGCCGGAGCCGGCGGCGTACGCACCGCGCAGCAGGGCCTGGGCGGCGGCATTGTCGCTGTGCACGCCGAGCAGGTCGATCGCGGCGCTCGCGCTCGACAGGGCGGCCGTGGCTGCGGTCATCGCGGTGGCGTCGAGCGTGGTGTCGTCGGACTCGACGACCTTGGCGAGCAGGTCGACCGCGCTGTTGGCGTCGGCGAGCGCGGCGGTGCGGTTCGATGCGGTGGCGCTGTCGGCGGCGCTCGCGAGCAGCTTCGCGCTCTCGCTCAGGTCACTCGCTGCCACGTCGTTGACGTGGGCGGCGGCGTACATCGAGCCGATCTCCTTGGCAACGGAGGGGGGAATGCGCATGGGGGAGGGATTCCTTCGGGGAAGACGACGATTCGTTCGCACGCGACGGTACCAGCGCGCACGTGAGGTCGGGGCCGGAAACTCCCGAAGGGCAGCAGCGGGCCGCGATTCCGGCCGGTGCCGGCCGCTCGGTCAGCCCGCCGACCCGGGCCCGAACGGTGACGGCCCGCCGCCCGGCGGGGTGCCGAACTCGAGCTTCCACGACAGCTCCCCGCTACGAGCCTGCGCGGCGATCATGCGCACCCAGTCGCGCTCCGCCTCGAGCTGTGATCGCAGGTACTCGACCTCGATCAGCACGATCCGCGGCAGCCACGAGATCGCCTCGTCGTAGCGGGCCGTGGCCTGCTCGAGCGCTGCGTCGATCCCCGCAGCACGACGATCGAGCGCGTCGGCCACGTCGTGGGGGTCGAGGCCTGCGATCAGGCTGATCACCGCGTGGAAGGTTGCCTGGTCGCTCGGCGTGGCGAGCAGGCGCAGCATGCGCGCTCGATACTCGTCGCGACCCGCGGGCGTCGCCGCGTAGGGCGTGCGTTCGGGGCGTCCGCCCTCGCTCGTGACCGCGCCCGCCTCGACGAGCCCCTGCTCGGCGAGCGCGTCGACCGCGTGGTACAGGCTGCGCGGCAGCCCGCGCAGGAACGACGTGTTGCCGCGCTGGCGCACCTGCTGGAGCATGTCGTAGGGGTGACGCGGGCGCTCGCACGCGAGTCCGAGCACCACGAGCTCGACGAGCTCGCGTGATCGCGCGACGTACAGTCCGCCCATCGGTGCCTCCCCTCCCTACGGGTTCTCGCGCTGGAACGCGCGCACCGCGCCGGCGACGCAGACGATCGCGGTGCCGATCGCGGCGAGCAGTCCCCAGCCGATCGTGGTCGACCAGAAGTCGCCTGCGAACATGTCGCGCAGGCCCTCGACCACGTGCTTGATCGGGTTGGCGTCGCTGACGTGCTGCAGCCACGCGGGCGCGAGCGTCATCGGCAGCAGGATCCCGCTCAGCAGCAGCAGCGGCGGGCCGATCAGGTTGAGCAGCCCCACGAGCGGCTCCTCGTCCTTCGCCACCATCGCGATCCCGTAGCTCACCGATGCGAACGAGATCGCGAGCAGGATCACCGCGACGAGCCCACCGACCACCGCGGGCCACGTGAGCGAGAGCCCGAACGGCAGCGCCACGAGCACGAGGATCGTGGCCTGCACCATCAGGACCGTCGCGTCGCGCAGCACGTGCCCCATCAGCAGCGCGACGCGGCTGATCGGCGACACGCGCATCCGGTCGACCACGCCCGAGCGGATCTCCTCGATCAGCCCGAACCCCACGAACAGGGTGCCGAAGATGCCGAGCTGCACGATCAGGCCGGGCACGAACACGCGCCAGGGATCGCCGCTGGGAAAGCTCGGTGTCTTCGCGACCTGCTCGAGCAGCGGGCCGAACAGCACGAGGTAGAACACGGGCTGCACGAGCGCGAAGAACAGCCACGCAGGCTGGCGCAGGCTGAGCCGCATCTGCCGGCGGTAGATGAGCATCGTGTCGGAGAACATGGTCGTCGTCGTCCTTCGTCGAGGGGGGGTGGTGTCAGTCGCCTTCGCGCAGCGAGCGGCCGGTGAGCTTCAGGAACACGTCGTCGAGGCTCGGGCGGGCGAGCTGCACCGACGACACCTGGATGCTCGCCGCATCGAGCTCGCGCAGCAGGCGCGGCAGCTCGCGGTCGCCCTGCGCCACCGCCGTGCGGATGGTCTGCTCGTGCGCGTCGATCGAGCTCGCGTCAGGAAGCAGCGACTCGATCAGCGAGCGTGCCGCGTCGACGTCGCCGTCGACCTCCACGGTGACGAGGTCGCCGCCGATGCGGCGCTTGAGCTCGTCGGGCGTGCCTTCCGCGATGATCGCGCCGTCGTCGATGATCAGCACGCGGTCGCAGAGCGCATCGGCCTCGTCGAGGTAGTGGGTGGTGATGAACACCGTCGACCCGTGCCGGTCACGCAGGCCGCGCACGTGCTGCCAGAGGTTGGCGCGCGACTGCGGGTCGAGGCCGGTGGTGGGCTCGTCGAGGAACACGACCTTGGGTGCGTGCACCATGCCGAGCGCGACCTCGAGGCGGCGGCGCTGCCCGCCCGAGAGCTCCTTCACGAGCTTGCCCTGGAACGACTCGAGCTCGAACTGGGTGGCCAGCTCGTCGGCGCGCGCGGCGGCGTCGCTGCGGGAGAGGCCGTAGAGCGCGCCCTGGTCGAGCAGCTCCTCGCGCACGGACGCGGCGCGCTCGGTGCTCTGCCCCTGCGCGACGTAGCCGATGTCGCGGCGCACGCCCTGCGGGTCGGCGCGCAGGTCGTGGCCGGCGACCGTGGCATCGCCGGCGGTCGGCTCGATCAGGGTCACGAGCATGCGCAGGGTGGTGGTCTTGCCNNNNTGGGGCCGAGGAACCCGACGATCTCGCCGGGCGCGACCTCGATGTCGACCCCGCGGACGGCCTGCACGTCCCCGGTCTTTGAGGTGAAGGTGCGGGCAAGGCCGCGTGTGCTGATCATGCTCATGGCGCACACCGTACCCGAGCTTAGTGCATGATGCAATAGTGCGTATCGCGCTAGTGCTGGTCGTCGTCGCCTCCTGTGGCCGGTGCGGGTGGAGTGGGGTGAGCACGGGCGAATCAGAAATTCCCTGCAACCATGCGGGCCCGTGTCGCGATAGACGGGTGGAGCGGTGATTCGGCCGGGCAGGTGTCATGCCCGGCGCGCCGGACCGAGGGCCCGCGGGGATGCGGGAAGGGAGCGAGATCGTGACTCATACATTCGGCCAGCCACAGGGGCAGGCACAGCACGGATACGGGCAGCCGCCGAACGCGGCCGTGCCCACGCCGGGCACGCCGTCGAGCCCGTTCGCCGCAGCGCAGCAGGCAGAGCAGCGTGCGTCGGTGCCGACACCCACGCCGACGCCGACGCCCACCCCTGCTCCCGCGCCGGAGCCGGAGGTTGCCGCCGCGCCCGAGCCGCAGTCGATGCCCGAG
>JAGQUL010000044.1 GCA_020438525.1 Thermoleophilia bacterium
AACAAGTTCCTCGCCAACATCCGCGAGTGCGATGCGATCGTGCAGGTCGTGCGCGCGTTCGAGGACGACGACATCACCCACGTCGACGGCAAGGTGGATCCCTCGAGCGACATCGAGACGATCAACACCGAGCTCGTGCTCGCCGACCTCGAGAGCGTCGAGAAGCGCCTCGACCGGGCGCGCAAGGACGCCACGAAGATGCCGGAGACGAAGCCGTTCCTCGCGGCGCTTGAGGCCGCGCACGACGTGCTCGCCGACGGGCGCCCGCTGCACGGCGCGAACATCGACATCGCGCCGCTGCGCGAGCTGTTCCTGCTCACCGCGAAGCCGACGATCTACGTGTTCAACGTGGCGGAGGACGCGGTGGCCGACGACGCGATGCAGCAGCCGCTGCGCGAGCTGGTCGTTCCCGCCGATGCCGTGTTCGTGTGTGCGGCGATCGAGGCGGAGCTTGCGGAGCTCGAGCCCGGCGACGCGGCCGACATGCTCGCCGACCTCGGGCTCGAGGAGTCGGGGCTCACGCAGCTTGCGCGCGCAGCGCAGCACACGCTCGGCCTGCAGACCTACATGACCGCAGGCGAGAAGGAGATTCGCGCCTGGACGATCCCGATCGGCGCCACCGCCCCGCAGGCGGCCGGCGTGATCCACACCGATTTCGAGCGCGGGTTCATCAAGGCCGAGGTGATCAGCTTCGACGACCTGGTCGAAGCCGGCTCACGCGCCAACGCCAGGTCGGCCGGCACCGCGCGGATGGAAGGCAAGGACTACGTCATGCAGCCCGACGACGTGGTCGACTTTCGGTTCAACGTTTGACCTTCAGCCGCTGACCTGCGGCGAACGCTCGGTTCAGCGAGACGCTGCCGAGCGAGCCCGCGAAGATCGGATGGACGGCTCGACGCCTCCGATCGGGGATGATCGGTGCCTCGGCACCAGTCGACCCGTCGCGACCAAAGGGGATCGTGATGAGCATGTGGGAGACGAGCGTTCGCGGGGCGTGGCGTCAGCTGATGCGCGTCGCAGAGCACCGGATCGGCACCGTCGAGGAGCTCGGGCGAGCGCTGCCCGGGGCCGGAACGGACGCGAACCCCGTGCTGCTCGTGCACGGCTACGGCAACAACCACTCGTCGATGGGCGCGATCGAGCGATCCCTCACGCGCGACGGCTTCCGGGCGTTCCACGTCGACCTGCCTGAGTTCGGCTATGGCGATGCACTGGCCGACGCGCGGGTCGTCGGGGATCGAATCGACGCGATCCGTGCGGCGACCGGTGCGCACCAGGTGGACATCGTCGGGCACAGTCGTGGCGGCGTGGTCGCGCGCACGTGGCAGCAGCTGCTCGACACGCAGCACGCCACCGGTCGCGTCGTGACCGTGTCGAGCGCGAACCAGGGACTGCACCTCGGTCCGGCCGACGGCGTGCTCGCCGGCGCGCTTCCCGAAGGCATGCAACAGATCCGTCGCGGGGCATCGCTCATCGACGATCTGGCGGCCACGCGCGCCGGATCGGATGTGATCGCCGTGGGAACCGACGGCATCGACGGGATCATGGTTCCGGCTTCAGCGGCACGGGTTCAGGGAGCGCCGTGGATCGCGGTCGACCACGGGCGTACGATCGGACCGCTTTCGCAGGTCGGCCACTACGGCATCCTGCGCGACGACCGAGCCTACGAGGCGATTCGTGGGGCGCTGCTTCGGCCGCGACCCTGAGGCGTGCGCGCGCCGCTGGCGCTGGAATCGGAGCCGGAGCCGATACAGGCGGGTCCGGCTTGGTCAGTCGACGTGCTGCGCGCGAGCGCGGGCGCGCTGCTCGCGACGCCACTTCCAGCGCGTGGTCCAGGATGCGTTGACCGCGAGCTCGAGCGCCTCCTGCAGCGTCTCGCAGCGTGATTCGAGGAACGCGCATCGCTCCGCCAGGTCGTGCGTTGCGCGCTGGGCATCCTGCACGAGCACGCGCGATGCGAGCAGTCGATCGTCTGCGGCGCGAAGTTCGCTGCGCACCGACTCAAGCTCGTGCTCGAGGTTCGACGAGCGCTCGACGGATGCAGCCAGCAGCTCGCGTGATTCCACGAGCCGATCGCTGAGGCGGGCAAGCTCGCGGATCGTGCCGCGGTGATCGTCGCTCAGCCGAGCATCGAGCATGCGCGCCGGGCGACGTTCCATGTGGGAGCGGTTCGGCGTCGGATTCGCAGCGGGCGCAGGGGATGCCGCCGGCAGCGACGGGGTCGCCTGCGGTTCGAGCGACACACGCTGCCGAGGCGGCGAGGCCGGGGTCACGGGATCCGACGCGGCCGGAGCAGCGTGCTGGCGCCACGACCCGTCTCCGGTCGCTGCGGCTTCGCGCCAGTCCGAGCCGGTCTCGGACTGCTCGGCAGTGTCGGAGTCGGCAACCGTCGATTCGGAGCGCACGAACCGTCGCTGCCGCGCCAGCTCGCGAAACTCGGCACCGAACCCCGTGTCGAGTTCACCCTGTGCGGGCGCGGTGTTCGCCAGCTCGACCTGCTCGTCTGCAGCAGTGATCGTTCGTCCTCGTGCCATCGGTCGGACCCCTCCGGTTTCCGGCTTGCGGCAGTTGTACTGCCGTGAGCACCTATTGCGCGCGCACGCCGGAATCCCTGCCTGGACCGCGCCTGCGACGACGATCTGGCTCGTCCGTCGATCAGCGCGCGTCGGATCCCGCCGCACCATGCATCGAATGGTTGCACCCTCCTCGGACACACCCTCGACCTGAGGTCGAGGTGCATGGTCGCACGCGCGGGCCACAGCAGGAATTGACGCCGTGCCCGCGAACAGGTCATCGATGCCCGCCGCCGCCGACATCCCCAGCGGCACCACGCCCGACCAGCCGCCGCACGTGCCCGTCATGCCGGACGAGGTCGTCGAGCTGCTCGCGCCCGAACCCGGCGACACGATCGTCGACGGGACCTTCGGCGCAGGCGGTCACGCCCGCCTGCTCGCGGCGCGACTCCACGGCGACGGGCTCTACGTCGGCATCGATCGCGACCCATCCGCCGCAGCACGCTTCGACGCGTTCGCCGCCGAGGTCGCGCCGCTCCCCACGCGATTCGTCGCCGCGACGTTCCCCGACGGTCTGCGCTCGCTCGCGCACGAAGGACTGTCCGCCGACGCTGTCATGCTCGACATCGGTGTGAGCTCGATGCAGCTCGACCAGCCCGAGCGCGGGTTCTCCTATGCACACGACGCACCGCTCGACATGCGCATGGATCCGTCCGGCGGCACGAGCGCCGCTGAGTTCGTCGCGCACGCCGACGAGCGCGAGCTCGAACGCATCCTCCGCGAGTACGGTGAAGAGCGATACGCCCGCAGGATCGCCCGCGGGATCGTCGCCCGGCGTGAACTCGAACCGATCGATCGCACTACACAACTGGTCGATGTGGTCCTCGGATCGATACCAGTCGCAGCACGTCACGCCCCCGGCGGCCACCCCGCCCGGCGCACCTTCCAGGCGCTGCGGATCGCCGTCAACGACGAGCTCTCGATGCTCGACGACGGCCTCGACGCCGCGCTCGAGCTGCTCGCACCGGGCGGTCGCCTGCTCGTGCTGAGCTTCCACTCCCTCGAGGACCGGATCGTCAAGCGCCGATTCGAGGCATGGGCCGGTCGTTGCACCTGCCCGCCCGGGCTGCCGGTGTGCGCCTGCGGCGCGGTGCGCCGAGCCGAGCCGCTCGTTCGCGGCCTGCTCCTCCCGACCGAGGCCGAGGTGGACGCGAACCCGCGCGCCGCTTCCACCAGGCTGCGCGCCGTGCGTCGCGTCGAGCCGCCGATCCCGCTCGCGGAGGTCGGACGATGAGCGGCTCTGCAACCCGCGGTGGCGACCACGGCGCGGCCGATCCGTGGTGGGGAGATTCGGCCGGCGACGACGACCTGCTGCTCGTCGGCGCGGTCGACGGTGCTGCTGGTTCGGGCACGGGACCGAGCGCGGCCGGCGCTCGACGCCGCACTCGACGAGGCAGCCCAGGCCGGGGTGGCCACGCTCGCCAGCGATCCGGGATCGGCTGGCTGCTGTTCGGGCTCGCACTGGCGCCGATCACGTGGTTCGGGCGCCTCGTGCGACGTACCCCGTGGCTTCGGACCTGGCTGGTCCGGCTGGGCGTGCTGCTCGGCATCCTCACGGTGCTCGCCTGCTCGGTCGGCGTGATCCTGATCAACAACGTCGTGGTGGGACGCACGGCCGAGCTCGGCAAGCTCGAGGACCGCCGCCGCGAGCTGCGGCGCGACAATGCGGTGCTCGGTGCGCAGGCCGCGCGCCTCGAGGCCCCCGACCTGATCCACCGTCGCGCGACCGACGAGCTCGGGATGGTGCAGACCGACACGGTGCCACCGTTCGTGTACCTGTTCGACGGCAGCCGGACGATGACCGAACGCCAGCGGCGGCGGATCGCCGCGGCCGCGAGGAAGCGCGAGGCCGCGGCACGAGCACGCGCGTCGAAGGACGCAGCGGCAGCGTCGTCGACCAACACCGGGGGAAGCGACTGATGGCAACGAAGCGACGCAGCACATCGACCGGAAGCGACATGCCGATCACGATCCAGCCGCGGCGCGTGCTGCTTCTGATGGTGGTGCTGCTCGCACTGCTCGGCGCCGTGGGTGCGCGAACGATCTACCTGCAGTCGGTGAAGAACCGGATGCTCACCAAGTACGCCCAGGGCCAGCAGCAGAACACGCAGACGCTGCCGGCCGTGCGTGGCGACATCCTCGACCGAACCGGGCAGGAGCTCGCGGTCGGCGAGGAGGCCGTGACCTTCTACGGAACGCCCAAGCTGCTCGGCAAGAACCGAGCCGGCACGGCGCTGCAGGTGTCGAAGATCCTCGGCCTGTCGCGACACGAGGAGGACCTGCTGGTCGACCGGCTCACCAACGCCGAGGGTGGGTTCGTGTACGTCGCCCGGCAGATCCCGCGTGACAAGGCCAAGGAGCTGCAGGACGCGAAGCTGCCCGGGATCGGCTGGTACGACGAGGAGCGCCGGATGTATCCGGTCGGCGCGACCGCGGGGCAGCTGATCGGCACGGTCGACATCGACAACAAGGGCCTGACCGGCCTCGAGCTGCTGTACGACCGCTCGCTCACCGGAACACCCGGCAAGCAGGTCGCGGTGAACGATCCCGCAGGCGTGCCGATCGACGTGCTGCAGCTGCGGCGCGAGCGCGACGGTCGCGACGTGCAGCTGACGCTCGACGTGAAGATCCAGCGTGAGGCCGAGCGCGTGCTGCAGCGGACCGTGCGCCAGTTCCAGGCCCGGTCGGCCACGGCGATCGTGATGGATCCGCGCACCGGGGAGATCCTCGCCATGGCGGGCGTGCCGCGCGTGAACCCGGCGAAGTGGTCGAGCGCGGGCTCGCTCGCCACGCGCAACACCGCGATCACCGACACGTACGAGCCCGGGTCGACGTTCAAGGTCGTGACCGTGAGCGCCGCGCTCGAGGAAGGCGTCACCACGCCCGAGACCGAGTACTGGCTCAAGAACGAGCTGCGCTTCTGCAAGGACGACAAGACCTGCCTGCTCCATGATTCCCACGACCGTCCGGCGGGATGGTTCACCACCCGAGACATCCTCGTGGAGAGCTCGAACATCGGCACGGTCACGCTCGCGCAGCGGATTCGCGACGCGCACCTGCGCCGCGGCGAAGGCGGCAACGCAGCGATCGACTCGTGGATCCGACGGTTCGGGTTCGGCGCGCCGTCGGGGATCGACTTCCCGGGCGAGTCGTACGGCATCATGACCCCGGTCAAGGACTGGTCGGACGTGTCGATCGGCAACATCCCGATCGGCCAGGGCATCGCGGTCACGCCGATGCAGCTGATCGACGCGTATGCGGCGATCGCGAACGACGGCGTGATGGTGCAGCCGCACCTGCTCAAGCGGATCGGCGACGAGCCGCCCGCGAAGTACACGAGCCGCCGCGTGATCAGCTCGAAGACCGCGGCGACCATGCGGAGCATGTTCGAGGCGGTGGTGACCGACGACCACGGCACGGGCAAGCAGGCCGGGATCAAGGGGTACAGCGTCGCCGGCAAGACCGGTACCGCCAACGTCGCCGAGCGCGGCATCTACCTGAAGGGGCAGTACATCGCCTCGTTCGTCGGGTTCGTGCCGGCACGGAACCCCCGGCTGGTCACGCTCGTGGTGGTGAACCGCCCGCAGAAGGGCGCATACGGCGGCACGGTCGCTGCGCCGGCGTTCGAGCAGATCACGAAGTTCGCGCTCGAGTACCTCGCGATCGCGCCCGACGGACGCTGACCGAAGCTCCGGTCCGGAGCCGCTCCGGTCCGCTTGTCGGACCATCCCACGTGGCAATCGGTGCAGGTTCCGTCGATTCCGCGGCATGCTGCACAGCGCGGAGTGGTACACAACACGACGCAGCAAGGGATTCGGGGAGCATCGATGGAGCAGGCCACCACAACGACCACGACCACGACGACGCCGTCGCAGGACGCACCGGTGATCGTCGCCGGGTCCGAATCGAGGTCGGTGCCGGACGGGCTCCGGCGTCGATGGTCAGATCTCGTCGAGAGCGACCGCGACTGGACGTTCCCGTTCACGATCCTCGGGATCGTCGCGATCCTGCTCGTCGGTGCGATCGTCGTGCCGCTGTCGATTCCCGACCCGCTGCCCGAGCCCGACCCGTCCCAGGTGCTCGCAGAGCGGTACCTCATGGCGTTCTCGGCGCCCGACAGCCCGACCGTGGCAGCAAAGCTGAGCGTGCCGACCGCCGACCAGGTCGTGAAGTCCTACGGCAGCGACGGCGGCGACGCCTGTACCGGCTCGCTCGCCGACATCTACGGATCGGTCACCACGACCGGGTCGACCGGGGCGGTCGTGATCGACAAGGAAGCGCTCGCCCGCACCAAGGTCGCGCAGTCCGTGTACTGCCCCGACCGCAGCGCGGGATTCTCGAAGTACGTCGCCCGCGAGTCCGCGAAGCGCATGGCCGCGCGCGCAGCAGCCGCTGCCGACGCCGCGTGACGACCGACTGATCGTCGAGCCACGCGGGAACTCCCCGGTTTCGCGCGCGCGATAGGATCGCGCGCATGACGACCACCGGTTCCACGACGAGCGCCGCACCCACCGACGCACCCTTCCCGACCATGCCCGCCAAGCCGGACCATCCGGCACTGGAGCGGCACGTCCTCGACGTCTGGGAGCAGCAGCGCACCTTCGAGCGCCTGCGTGACCGCAACGCCGGCGGCCCGATCTTCTCGTTCGTCGACGGACCGATCACCGCCAACAACCCGATGGGCGTGCACCACGCGTGGGGACGAACGCTGAAGGACGTGTACCAGCGCTTCTACGCCCTGCGCGGCTACGACCAGCGCTACCAGAACGGCTTCGACTGCCAGGGCCTGTGGGTCGAGGTCGAGGTCGAGAAGGCACTCGACCTCAACTCCAAGCGCGAGATCGAGGAGTACGGGCTCGACCGCTTCAGCCGCGCCTGCCGCGACCGCGTCGCCAAGTACTCGGAGGTCCAGACCACCCAGTCCAAGCGACTCGGGCAGTGGATGGACTGGGACAACGACTACTACACGCTCAGCGACACGAACATCAGCTACATCTGGGAGTTCCTCGCCCGCTGCCACGAGCGCAACTGGCTCTACGTCGGCCACCGGCCGATGACCTGGTGCCCACGCTGCGGCACGTCGCTCAGCCAGCACGAGATGCTCGACTCCTACAAGGACGTCGTGCACCCTTCGCTGCACGTCGCGTTTCCGTTGGTGGAGGACGGTCGCGACGGGCAGGCCGTGATGATCTGGACGACGACCCCGTGGACGCTGCCGGCGAACGTCGCGGCAGCCGTGAACCCGGAGGCGACCTACGCGCTCGTGCAGCGCCCCGACGGCGAGCTGGACGTGTGGATGGCGCAGCAGCGCGTCGAGGCCACGTTCGGCGACGACGCGGTCGTGCTCGACACGAAGCCCGGCGGCGAGCTCGTGGGCTGGGCCTACCGCGGACCGTTCGCACACCTGCCCGCGAGCGCCGGCGGCGACGCGCCCTGCGTACCGGGTGGCGCGGCCGCCCGAGCGGAGGCAGTGGCCGCGCGCGACAAGGTGTGGCGCGTGCTGGCCTGGGACGAGGTCTCGCTCGACGACGGCACCGGCATCGTGCACATCGCCCCCGGCTGTGGCGCGGAGGACTACGAGCTCGGAACCGAGCAGGGCCTGCCGGCAGTGGTGCCGGTCGACGAGAGCGGCATCTTCTTCGACGGCTTCGGCGAGCTCACCGGGCTCTCCACCCACGACGCGAAGGACGTCGTGCTCGGCGACCTCAAGCAGCAGGGCCTGCTCGTGCGCGCCGGCACGCTCGAGCATCGCTACCCCTCGTGCTGGCGCTGCTCGACCGAGCTGATCTTCCGGCTCGTCGACGAGTGGTTCATCTCCTGCGAGGAGATCCGCGAGCCGATGAAGGACGCCAACCGCCAGGTCGAGTGGGTGCCGTCGTTCTACGGCAAGCGCATGGAGGACTGGCTCAACAACATGGGCGACTGGTGCATCTCGCGCAAGCGCTACTGGGGCCTGCCGCTGCCGTTCTACCGCGACCCGAGCGACCCCGAGGGCGAGATCTTCGTCGTGCGCTCCAAGGCACACCTGCGCGAGGTGGCCGAGGACCCGGCCGCCGTGGACGCGCTGCCCGAGCTGCATCGCCCGTGGATCGACGAGATCAAGGTCCGCCACCCCGAGACCGGCGTGCTGCTCGAGCGCGTGACCGAGGTGGGCGACTGCTGGCTCGACGCCGGCATCGTGCCGTTCGCCACGCTCGGCTGGCGCAGCGACGAGATCGGTGGCGGTCTCGGCGGCATGTACGCCAACGGCGCCAGCGAGGGGCTGTCGACCGCCACGCTGCCGTCGAGCGAGGAGTGGGAGCGCTGGTTCCCGGCCGACATGGTGCTCGAGATGCGCGAGCAGATCCGCCTGTGGTTCTACTCGATGCTCTTCATGAGCGTGGTGCTCGACGAGAAGGGTCGAGCCCCGTACAAGCGCGTGATCGCCTACGAGAAGGTGAACGCGGAGGACGGCCGCGCGATGCACAAGAGCTGGGGCAACGCGATCTGGTTCGACGATGCAGCCGAGGAGATGGGCGCAGACATCATGCGCTGGATGTACTCCGGCCAGACTCCGAGCCAGAACCTCAACTTCGGCTACGGGCCCGCGACCGAGATCAAGAAGCGGTTCCTCACGCTCTGGAACGTGCTGTCGTTCTTCACGCAGTACGCGAACGCCGACCGGTGGCGCCCGTCCGACGCGCTCGTCGC
>JAGQUL010000045.1 GCA_020438525.1 Thermoleophilia bacterium
GACGCGATGCTCGAGATCAGGCTCACTGTCGTCTTGTCGCACGTGGGGAGCCGCAGGTGCGTGTCGCCGCATCGGAGTTGGCCGGGTCCGGTCGTGCATTGTGCCCGCGGATGGCCGCCGCGCCGGACCGGTTCATCCTGAAACCTGCGGCCGTTCGAACGGCCGGACGCTGACGCATCGACGGCGCGGGTGTAGTGTCGGCGTCGACGGCGCGACCTGAGGGGGAGCGCGCCCGACCGGACCATTCACCGGAACCGCTTCGAGGAGGAGCAAGACATGGCAACTGCCACCGCATGGCCGCTGCAGGGCGGCGACATCAAGACCATCACGTGGAAGGACTCCTGGACGTCGCTCGACGGCATCAGCGAGACCACCATGCGCAACCACTGGAAGCTCTACGAGGGCTACGTCGGCAAGTGGAAGGAGATCTCGGAGAAGCTGTCCGCGGTCGACCTGTCCAAGGCCAACCAGATCTTCAGCGACTGGCGCGCGCTCAAGACCGACCTCACGTTCGCGATCGGCGGCGTGAAGAACCACCAGCTCTACTTCGACACGCTGGGTGGCGACGGCAACCTTGCCGGCGGCTGGCTCGCCGACGCGATCAACAAGCAGTGGGGATCGTTCGACGCGTTCAAGGCCGACATGAAGGCCACCGCCATGGCGGGTCGCGGCTGGGCATGGCTCGCCTACGACTGGGAGACCGGCCTGCTCGGCACCTACCTGGGCGACGCGCAGAACACGTTCCCGATCTGGAACGCCACGCCGATCCTCGCGCTCGACGTGTACGAGCACGCGTACTTCGCCGACTTCGGCACCGATCGCGCGTCCTACATCGACGCCTGGTTCAAGAACCTCGACTGGAACGTCGTGGTCGAGACCGCCGACGCGTTCGAGATCCAGAAGCACATGCAGACGTTCTGATCCTGCGGATCGAACGGCTGATCGCGCGACGGGGGCGGCCTTCGGGTCGCCCCCGCGTGCGTTGCAGGCCGGCCCGTCGGGGAAGGTAGGTTCCGGTGGGAAGGCGAACACTCGACCGGACGGGCTGCCGCGGGCAGGCCGCGGTTCGACGGAGGCAGCACGCAGCATGAACCAGTACGCGATCGCGGCCATGGGCAGCGACCAGCCGGGCATCGTCGCGGCGGTGGGCGAGGCGCTCGTCGCGGTGGGTGGCAACATCGACGACTCGTCGATGACGATCCTCGGCGGGCACTTCGCGATGCTGCTCGTCGTCGACGCCGAAGCCGACCGCGATTCGCTTCGCGCCGCGCTCGAGCCCGTCGCCGAGCGCTTCGACCTGCTGCTCGAGGTGCGACCTGCGACGAGGCACGTGTACGGCGACCAGCTCCGCGACGACTACGTGGTCGCGGCGTACGGCCCCGACAAGCCCGGTCTCGTGTCCACGCTCTCGCGCGTGCTCGCCGACGCCGACGCGAACATCACCGACTTCGGCAGCCGCCTGGGCGCCGACCAGACGTTCGCGATGTGGTTCAACGTGAGCCTGGCCGACGGCACCGACATCGACGACCTCGCCGAGTCGCTGCGCCGCGCTGGCGGCGATCTCCAGCTCGACGTTCGCGTGTATCGCGCGGAGGCCGAAGACCTGTGATCCGCGAGGTCGTCCGGTATCCCGATCAGCGCCTGAAGGCCGAGTGCGAGCCGGTCGGCGGCGACGGGCCCCTCGAGGGCGCGCACGCCGACCTCGCCCGCGACCTGCTCGACACGATGGCGTCGTTTCCCGGCTGCGTCGGGATCGCCGCGCCGCAGGTCGGCGAGCTCGTGCGCATGTGCGCGATCGACGTGACCGGGCACCGGCGCGCGAAGAGCTGCCACGGGCGGCTCGTGCTCGTCGACCCCGTCGTGGTCGCGCGCGAGGGCACCGTCACGATGCGCGAGGGGTGCCTGTCGATCCCCGACTTCACCGGCAACGTCACGCGCGCGAAGCGGATCGTCGTCGAGGCGCGAAATCCCGAGGGCGAGCAGCTGCGACTCGAATGCAACGCGTACGAGGCGCGCGTGGTGCTGCACGAGCTCGACCATCTCGACGGGCTGCTGTTCCTCGACCGGGTGCGCTCGGCCAAGGACGTGTTCCCGAGAAAGCAGTACCAGTGACCCCGCCCGATCCCGAGTTCCTGATCCCTGCCGCGCAGGCCGATGCCGATCCGCGACCCACGCTCGCCTGCCTGTTCGGCGCCGACTACTCGGCGCGCGCGCTCACCCCGCAGCGATCCGACACGGCGCCGGACGTGGTGCGTCGCGCGCTCGCACGGTTCGCGCCGTTCGACTCCCGTTCCGGGTTCGCCGCTTCCGGCGGGGTCGACCTGGGCGGGGGCTGGTGCGTCGCCGACCACGCGAACGCCGGCGCGATCAGGTCGAGCACCTGGGACGCCGCGTTCGAGCGCATCCACGCACATGCGCGGTCGGTGCTCGAGCAGGCGCGGTTCACGATCGCGCTCGGGGGCGACCACTCGGTCTCGTGGCCGATCGTCACGGCGGTCGCCGACGCGGTGCGGCAGCAGCACGGCCCGTCCGGTCGGCTCGGGGTGCTGCAGCTCGACGTGCACCATGACGTGCGGCCGCTCGACGACGGACCGTCGAACGGCACGCCGTTTCGCGGGCTGCTGGAAGCCGGAACGATCCACCCCGACGACCTCGTGCAGGTCGGCATCCACCCGTTCGCGAACCGCCGCGCGCTCGTCGAGTACTGCGACGAGCAGCGGATTCGACGGTTTCCGCTCGCCGAGGTGGCCGAGCTGGGGGCGCGCGAGACCGGGCTCGCAGCCGTTCGGGCGCTGTCGGGAACCGACGCGATCTGGCTGAGCGTCGACATCGACGTGCTCGATCGCGCGCACGCGCCCGGCACCGCAGCGGCGCTTCCGGGCGCGCTCGATCCCGCCACGCTGCTCGAGATCGTGGAGACCGCATGCAGCGACCCACGCGTGATCGGCATGGATGTGGTGGAATTCGACCCGGAGCGCGACGTTGCCGACATCACCTCGTATGCCGTGGCGAACGTGGTGATGGCTGCACTGTCGGCCGTTGCCCGTCGCGACGGCGCACCGACCTGAGGAACCAATGCTCGACCGAGTATCGCCAAACACGATCACGTTCACGCGAATCGCGCTGATACCGGCGCTCTTTCCGCTGCTCATCTTCCGCGAGGAGTACCGGTACGGGCCGGAGCTCGCGTTCGCGGTGTTCGCGCTGCTGAGCCTGACCGACGGCATCGACGGATACGTCGCGCGGTCGCGCAACAAGATCACCCGCCTGGGGATCTTCCTCGACCCGCTCGCCGACAAGCTGCTCGTCACCGCCGCGCTCGTCGCGCTCGTCGAGCTGCAGGAGATCGCGGCGTGGGTCGTGGTGCTCATCCTCAGCCGCGAGTTCGCGGTCACCGGCCTGCGGCTGATCGCATCCGGCGAAGGCGTCGTGATCGCGGCACACTGGCTCGGCAAGCTCAAGACCGTCGCGCAGATCGCGCTCGTGCTGGTCCTGATCCTCCCCGGCAGCCCCGGCTGGCTGAGCGACATCCTCACCGTGATCACCGTCGTGCTCACGATCGGATCGGGTGCCGAGTACTTCTGGAAGGCGCGCCACCTGCTGCGCGAGGAGCCGCGCACGCGCCACGGCGACGGACCCGGCGGCACACCCTCGCGTGAGCCGGTGGTCCCCGCAAAGGCACCACACATTTGAATTTCGATTCCGCGGCGGATTGATTCAGATGCCTGCATGGGCATAGGCTCGTCAATTCAATTGAACGACCAGCAGGTGTGCCCCACATGAGTGCCCAGAAGAAGAAGTCCGCCGCCAAGTCCACGCGATCGACCGCATCGACCGCCGCTCGCAAGGCAGCGACGAGCGCGACCAAGTCCGCAGCGAAGGGCGCCGCCAAGAGCGCGGCGAAGGGCGCCGGCAAGGCATCGACCCGCGCCGTGGCCGCGAGCAGCGACCGGATCGGTCGCGGCACGCGCTGGACCGAGCAGCAGGTGAAGCTGCTGCTCGACACCGTCGATTCCAGCGGCACCGCCAAGGAAGCATTCGAGCTCGTCGCGCGCGAGCTTGGCAAGAGCGCAGGCACCGTCGCCCAGAAGTACTACAACCTCCAGAAGGCAGCCACCTCTGGCGCCACGAAGAAGCAGGGCCCCGGCCGACCCGCCGGATCGCGCAGTCGCACGACTGGCTCGAAGGGCGCAGCGCGCACGAGCGCCGGCCTGCCCACCGCCCCGCAGCTGCGCGACGTGACGATCGACGAGCTCGTCGGCCTCGCCGCGCGCGTGAAGGCCGAGGTGGATCGTCGGCGCGAGGAGCTCGACGCGGCGACCAAGGCACTCGCCGGCTGACCGGGCGTCGAGCGCCGCTCGCCGCTACTCGACCTGCACTTCCGGCAGCCACCGCAGCCACCGCGGCAGGTACCAGTTGTGTTCGCCGAGCAGCGCCATGGCCGCCGGAAGCAGCACGCCGCGCACCAGGGTCGCGTCGATCAGCAGCGCCACCGCGATCCCGAAGCCCATCTGCTGGAACATCACCAGGTCGCCGATCGCGAATCCCGTGAACACCGCCACGATGATGAGCGCGGCGCCGGTGATCAGCCGCCCGGTCGAGCCGACGGACCATGCCACCGCACCGGTCGTGTCGCCCGTCGCGAGCCAGCGCTCGCGAATCCGGGTCATCAGGAACATGTGGTAGTCCATCGAGAGGCCGAACAGCACGCTGAACAGGAACAGCGGCACCCATGCCTCGGTCGTGTCGACCTGCTGCAGCCCGAGCAGGTCGGCGCCCACGCCGTGCTGGAACACGAGCACGAGCAGCCCGTAGGCCGCACCCACGCTGAGCAGGTTCAGGACGATCGCCACGATCGGAACGACCAGCGACCGGAACACCACGAGCAGCACCAGGAAGCTCAGCCCGAGCACGAACGCCAGCACGCGCGGCAGCCAGGCGCTCATCACGTCGAAGTAGTCGATGTTGAGCGCGGTCTCGCCGGTCACGAGCAGGCGCGCATCGCCGAGCTCCGTGCCCAGCGTGTCGGCCGCGATCCCGCCCCGCAGGTCGCGAACGCGCTCCACCGCATCCACCGAGTGCGCGTCGGATCCGACCGGGATCGACACCACTGCCAGCGTGCCGTCGGCCGAGACGGGCTCCGCCTGCGGCGTGCCGAACCCGTCCTCGTCGGCGAGCCTCGCCGTGAGCGACTCGACCCCGCGCCGCAGCGCGGCCTCGTCGATTCCGCCGCTGTCGTACACCACGACCTGCGCCGGTTGCGCCGCCTGGTCCGGGAAGTACGTGGCGATCCCCTCGGCGCCCTTTCGCGACGGCATGTCTGCCGGGAACGAGCTCACGCCCGACGCACCGGTCTCCATGCCCAGCATCGGCACCGCCGCCACGAGCAGCAGCACGGTCACGGCGCCGCCCCACACGATCGGTCGTCGCATCACGACCCGCACCAGACGCCCCCAGACTCCGTGGGCAACCGCGTCGTCGTCGTATCCCGCCGCCTCGCTGCGTCGACCGACGAGCGGTACGCGCAGCGAGTCGATGCGATCGCCGAGCAGCGAGAGCGTCGCCGGCAGCAGCGTGAGCGCCGCGGCCACCGACGTGATGCCCACGAGGATCGCGCCTGCAGCGAGGCTGCGCATGATCGAGGTGGGCACGAGCAGCATTCCCGTGAGCGCCACCACGAAGGTGATGCCGCTGAACAGCACGGCCCGGCTCGCGGTCGCGCCGGTCGTGCGCAGCGCCGCATCCCGGGTCGACCCAGCCGCGCGCTCCTCGCGCCAGCGGGAGACGACGAACAGCGAGTAGTCGATGCCGAGCGCCAGTCCCATGCCGCTCACCATGTTCACGAGGAACACGCTCACCTCCCACTGCTGCCCCACGAGCGCCGCGAGCGCCAGCGCGCCGATGATCGCCACGATCGCGATCATCAGCGGCATCAGCGCACCGATCAGCGTGCCGAACACGAGCAGCAGCACGAGCATCGCCACCGGCAGACCGACGTACAGCTCGCCGTGCTGCAGGTCGCGCTCGCTCATCGCGTTCAGGTCGTGCTCGACGGTCGACTGCCCGGTGACGGTGACCGTGAAATCCGGATTCGAGTCGGCGGCATCGACCGCGTCGACGAGCCGCTCGTCTGCATCGACCCTGTCGTCGGTCGTGAAGTGCAGCGGCACGAGGATCGCCCGACCGTCGTCGGAGACGGGCAGGTCGCTCGCCGAGCCCGCCGAGCCCGCCGCGTTGCCTGCCACGGGCGCGACCTCCACGTCGAGGTCCGGTGCCTGCTCGACGAGCCTCGCGAGGAAGTCCTGGAACTCCGGGGCCGACACTTCGTAGCGCGACGACGACACCACGAGCACCTCGTCGACCTGGCCCCGATCGGGGAGGTGCGTGTCGATCAGCTCGAGGGCCGTGCGCGACTCGGGCCCGTTGGTGACCCGCTGCTCGGTCGAGAGCGCGCCCGGCAGCAGCGTAGCGATCACGACGATCGACGCGATCGTGAGCACCAGCCACGCGCCCACCACTCGCCATGGGTGCTCGAGTGCCCAGCGGATCGTGCGGGTCGTGCGGTGGTCGGAGGATCGATCAGCGGCGGATTCGGGGTTCGCCGGCGGGGTGTCGAGCGTGCTCATCTCCATGACCCAACCATAACGTAGTGATTGGTCACTCACAAGTGCTTCGCGTGAGACCGAGGCCGTGTCTGACACCGGCGTGTTTTCTGCCACCCGTGCGTGGAACGTTCATGTCAGGCGCCTGAACCGACGCCTCCAGGCCGTGACCCTGCGGCCCGGAACCCGCAATCGACACCGGAGGTTCGGTGATATGCACTCATTCGTCAACCGCGTGGGAAGCCCACGCCTGCTCGGAACGGTGGTCATCGCCGCATGGGCGATGTACTTCACGATGATCTCGCTGAGCAACATCTTCGACGCCCTCAAGGCGATGGACGTGCTGGGCAACGGGTTCGACTTCGCGAGCGGAAACTGGTCGTTCATGCAGGACACCGTCGCGATCTACGGCACGCCGGACTGGCTCACGGGCATCCTGTTCGCCGGAGCGATCGTGCTCGAGGTCGCGGTGGCGGCGCTCTGCTGGTACGCGCTCGGAAGCCGCCTGTCGGACTCCCCGGTCGCATCGGCTGCGTCTCGTGCGGCGGTGACGTCGGCGCTCGTCGTGTGGACGGCATTCGTGTTCATGGAGGAGATCTTCATCGCATACGGCGTGGAGTCGACCCACTGGATGCTGTTCGTCGCGAGCGCGATCTCGTTCGGGCTGCTCTACCTGGTCGATCGTCCGCGTGAGCTTGCGCAGGCGGGCGAGCGCGGCGGAGCCGACGAGGCGGAGCGACGCGTGCTCGACGTGCGACGTCACGTGCTCGTCCGGCACGGCGAGGAAGGGCTGCGCGAACGCGAGCACGCAGCACCACACAACTGACACTGGCGACGACGACCACCGCGTCGCTGCCGCGAGCGGCGACGCTCCGGTTCGCGACCGCACCCGGCCACCACGAGTGGCCGGGGCGGCCGCAGCCGGGAAACCTGCCGAGTCGATCCCGCCCCACCGGCGAGGATGAGGCATGCCATCGGCTCCACTCTATTACCAGCCCCTCGTCATGGCCGCCGTCCGGGCGACCCCCGTCGGCAAGACGACCGTCTTCGACGCCCGTGAGGCGTACATGAAGCAGGCGGGCGAGGAGTACAACAAGAGCGACTCGGTCAAGGGTCGCATGGACGGGATCTTCCGGGGCTTCGAGCAGCTGCAGTCCGACCTGCCCGGGTCGAAGTCGCTCGACATCATCAACATCTCGTTCGACAACGACCAGTACGTCGCCAACCGCGTCGAGACGTTCCTGAAGCTGCACGCAGACCAGTTCGACACGGCGAGCCCCGAGCAGGCCGCGCAGATGGGCGCGAGCCTCGTCCAGCAGGCCACGACGGAGCTCGGCGAGAACCGCGGCTTCCGCGCCGTGGGCGACACGCTCGAGGTCGAGCCGGCGATGACCGCGCTGCTCAAGAAGCACTGGAACGGCGACGACATCGAGGTCGCCGACGCGGCCGCGATCGGCATCCTTGCATCGAAGGAGCTCCAGCATGCGGTGACGCCGCTCGAGCCCGATGCGACCTCGCCCGACAAGCAGTGGATCGAGGACGGCACCGCCTGGGCGCTCGGCCTGTGGCCCGGTGCAGCGTCGAAGGTCACCACCGCGCTCGGCCTCAAGGCCGATGCCGGGCAGGTGGAGCGCATCGCCGACGAGTGGCGCAACAACATCGACGCGGTGGACGCGAAGGCGGCCCAGCCGATGCGCTCGATCGGTGCGCTGCTCGGCGCCGCCGGCATCACCGGCACCGACGACGCTGCTCGCGACGCGGCCTTTCAGGTGCTTCAGTCGAAGCCGCTCGACGACGTGCCGGCAGGCATCGCGCAGGCGATCGTCTCCCACAACGAGCTGCCCGCCGACCAGTCCGGCTACTTCGCGGGCCGGATCGTCGAGACCGGCGGCAGCGCCGGCAACATCAAGGGCCTGCTTGCGGAGATCGAGCTCGCGAAGCAGCCGCCGCCGGTCGATCCGCCGTCGGACGGCGAGGAGCCCCCACCAGGCGAGGAGCCACCGCCCGGCAATCCGCCGTCGGGCGAGGAGCCCCCGGGCACCGACCCGAACCCGCCGGTCGACCCGCCGAAGGATGGCGACCCCACGGACCCGCCGAAGGATGGCGATCCCACCGACCCGCCGAAGGATGGCGACCCCACCGACCCGCCGAAGGATGGCGACCCCACCGATCCCACGGACCCGACCGACCCCA
>JAGQUL010000046.1:0-1163 GCA_020438525.1 Thermoleophilia bacterium
CCAGTGCCACGCCGAACGCGGCGGCGACGGGCAGGCGGGTACCGGCGGGGCGCTGCGGGCCCGCTCCGGGCGCGGGCAGGCTCTCGGCGGCCTCGGCTGCGCGTGCCTCGTCGCGCGGGCGCATGTAGAGCTCGACCACGACGCGGAGGTAGTAGGCGAGGCTCACGACCGAGCCCACGGCACCGACGACCGCAAGCCAGCCGTAGCCGACCTCCACGACTCCGTCGAACAGCCCGAACTTGCTGAAGAATCCGGCGGTCGGGGGGATGCCCGCGAGCGCGAGCATGCAGATCGTCATGCCGAGCGCCGGCAACGTGTGCAGCAGCGACTCGTCCTCGTCGATCCAGCCGCGCCCGGCAAGGTCCGCGAAGGTCGCCTCGCGACCGATCTGCCGCTCGAGCACCACGACGTAGGCGAACGCGCCGAGGGTCATCGCGGCGTAGACCACGAGCGCGTAGACGAGCGCCGGNNAGCGAGGTGACCTGGCCGTCGGCGAGCTCCGCGGCGCTCTGCACACCCAGGACGCCGGTCAGCAGGAAGCCGGTGTGTGCCACCGAGCTGTAGGCGAGCATCCGCTTGAGGTGGGACTGTGCGAGCGCTCCGAAGTTGCCGACGACGATGCTCGTCACGCTGAGCGCGGCGACCACCGGCATCCACACGTCGGCCTCGCTCGGGAACGCGGTGCTGAGCACGCGGGCGAGCGCGAGGAACGCGACGGCCTTGGTGGCGGTGCTCATGAACGCGGTGACGGGCGTGCCTGCTCCCTCGTACACGTCGGGCGTCCACCAGTGCAGCGGCGCAGCCGACACCTTGAACGCGAGCCCGCCGAGCACCATCGCCGCGCCGGTGAGCAGCAGCACGCCGCGGTCTCCGTCGAACCCACCGATCTCCGCGAACGTGAGCGAGCCCGTCGCGCCGTAGACGAGCGCGCTGCCGTAGAGCAGCACCGCGCTCGACATGCCGCCGACGATCAGGTACTTGAGGCCGCTCTCGAGCGCTGCGGCTCGATCGGCGTCGATCGCGCAGAGCACGTAGAGCGCGATCGAGAACAGCTCGAGGCCGATGAACAGCGTGACGAACCCGGAAGCGGCGACGAGCAGCCCCATGCCGCACACGGCCGCAAGCACCAGCGCGTGGAACTCGCCGTGCCGCCCGTCGTCGGG
>JAGQUL010000046.1:1346-9702 GCA_020438525.1 Thermoleophilia bacterium
CCGCGACCCATGCCGACGATGAGCGCGAGCATCGCACCGATCGCGGTGATCAGCTCGGGGGCGAGCGCCGCCCATTCGAGGTCGGGCTTGTCGATCACGATGCGTCCTCCGCGGACGGGGTCTCGGCGGTGTCGGAACTGGTCGACGAACTGCTCGCGGCGACGAGCGGATCGCCCGGGCGGCTGATCGCCACAGGTGGCTGGTTCATCGCACGATGCAGCAGGTTGGGCCAGACGCTCAGCGCGACGAGCGCCGCAAGCGCCGGACCGACGATCAGCAGCTCGCGCCAGCCGAGGTCGCCGCCGAAGCGCTCGGTGGCGGTCGCGGCGTCGCTGCTCGTGGAGTCGCGGTCGCTGAATGCGATCCCTGCGATCAGGCGAAGTGCGTACATCGCGGCGAGCACCACTGCCAGCGAACCGATCGAGGCGACGAGCGGGCCGCTCACGTCGCCACGGAACACGCCGCCGAGGATCAGCAGCTCGCCGGCGAAGGTCGATGCTCCGGGCACGGCGAGCATGATCAGCGTGAGCAGCATGCCGATCGATGCGAGCCGTGCGCGGCCGGTCGCGAGGCCGCCCATCCGGGCGAAGGTCGCCTCGCCGGTTCGCAGCTCCACGATCCCGACGAGCAGGAACGCGGCCGCGGAGACGAGGCCGTGGTTGATCGTCTGCAGGTACGCGCCGGCGGTGGCCTGCGCCGAGCCGATGCCGGTGAACGCGCTCAGGCCGAGGAAGATCAGGCCCATCTGGGCGAGCGACGAGTACGCGACCACGCCGCGCGGGTCGGGCTGTCGGAACGCGGCCAGCGACCCGTAGATGAGCGACACGAGCGCGAGCCACGTGAGCGCGGTGCCCCAGCCACCTGCGAGCTGCGACGGAAACAGGGGCAGCACCACGACGAGCATCCCGAAGAACGCAGCCTTGCTGACCAGGCCGCTGAGCACGGCGGTGACCTCGGCGGGTGCCTGGCGATAGGCGAGCGGCAGCCAGCCGTGGAACGGCAGCAGCGGGGCCTTGATCGCGAACGCGAGCAGGAACGCCACGAGCACCCAGCTGGACAGGTCGAGCGCGCCGCTGCCGGCCATCGACGACAGCGCCGGGAGCGAGAACGTGCTGGTGCCGGCCCACCGGTCGGGGTCGCCGGCGATCACGTCGTTGGCTGCGACGCCCACCGCGATCACGCCGACGAGCATCGGCAGGCTGCCGAGCAGGGTGTAGATGAACATCGTCATCGTGGCGCGGATCCGCTGCGTGCCGCCCCACACGCCGACGAGCAGCAGCAGCGGCACGAGCATCAGCTCGAAGAACACGTAGAAGAGCACCAGGTCGCGCGCGACGAACAGGCCGCTCAGGCAGGCAGCTGTGATCCAGAGCAGCCCGTGCATCGGCGCGGGGCGCTCGCGATCGGCCCACCACGCGAAGGCGGCGGCGCCTGCAGTGACGAGGGTGACGAGCGCGACGAGCGCGAGCGAGCCGTAGCCGAGCACCACGTGGTACTGGATGCCCCACTGCGGAAACCAGTCGCTGCACTGGGCCAGCACGAAGCGTGATCCGCTCGCCGAGCTCGACACGTCACAGCTCGGCGAAGCCGTGGTGCCGAAGCGCGCGGCGAAGTCGTCGAGCTTGACCAGGGCCGTCACCAGCAGCGCCGCCTGGAGCGCGAACGTGACGAGCGACGTGACCGCCGCCGCCCGGCGCGTGAGCATCGACAACGCGATCAGCCCGCCCGCGGCGGGGACGATCACGAGCAGCGTGGGAAGCGAGAATGCGGAGTCCATGCGTCAGCCCTCGATCCAGATGAATGCAACGACGAGTGCCACCATCCCGAGGATGGTCGCGAACGCGTACGAGCGCACGAGTCCGTTCTGCAGCTTTCCGAGCGCGCGACCGGAGTCGGTCGCTGCGGTCTCGACCTCCTCGAGCAGCGGCAGGGTGACGTGCTCGTCGGTGCTGCGGATGCCTCGAGCGAGCGCCTGTGCGGGTCGCACGAAGATCCGGTCGTAGAGCGCGTCGAATCCGAACGCACGCTGGAAGATCTTCTCGAGCGCCGGGAAGCGGGTGCGCAGGCCGGCCCATGCGCCGCTGCCCCACACGAGCCAGGCGGTGCCGAGGCCGAGTGCTGCGGCGCCAAGGCCCACCGTGAGCGCGAGCAGCCACTGCTCGGACGTCGCGAACTCTGCGGCTTCGAGCGCCTCGCGGGTGGGTGCTGCGCCGACCTGCGACAGGAACTCGTGCGGGATGTTGCTGACGCCCGGGATCGCGATCCAGCCGCCCACGACCGTGAGCAGGCCGAGCACCCACAGCGGGATCATCATGCTGCGCGGCGCCTCGCCGTGCTCGTTGGTGGCGTGGCCGTGGTGCATCACCTCGCCCTTGCCGTACTGCTGGACCAGCTCGCTCTCGGGGCCGTGGAACACGAGCAGCACGAGCCGGAACGAGTAGATGCCGGTGAGGATCGCACCGAGCACGCCCAGGCCGTAGACCGCGTACGCCCAGAAGCCGTACACGTCGCCGGCAGCGAGCGTGAAGTTGAGGATCTCGTCCTTGCTGAAGAAGCCCGAGAGCGGAATCACGCCGGCGAGCGCGAGCGATGCGACGAGGAAGAGCCCGTAGGTGCGCGGCATGTGCCTGCGCAGTCCGCCCATCCTGCGGATGTCCTGCTCGTCGGCGAGCGCGTGGATCACCGCGCCGGCGCCCAGGAACAGCAGCGCCTTGAAGAACGCGTGCGTCATCAGGTGGAACATCGCGGCGCTGTAGGCACCGACGCCTGCCGCGACGAACATGTAGCCGATCTGGCTCATCGTGGAGTAGGCGATCACGCGCTTGATGTCGGTCTGCGCCAGCGCGGTGAAGCCGGCGACGATCAGCGTGAGCCCGCCGACCACGATGATCAGCTCCTGCGCGGCCATGCTCAGGTCGAACACCGGGTGCAGGCGCGCGATCGCGTAGACGCCGGCGGTGACCATCGTCGCGGCATGGATGAGCGCGCTGACCGGCGTGGGGCCCTCCATCGCGTCGGGAAGCCACGTGTGGAGCGGCAGCTGCGCGCTCTTGGCGAACGCGCCGCCGAGCAGCAGCAGGCAGATCACGAACGCGAGCCCGCTGCCGGACTCGACCGCACCGGGGAGCGCGTCGAACGCGGGCAGGAAGCTCAGCTGTCCCGTCTCGCGGAAGATCAGGAAGAGCCCGAGCATGATCGTCACGTCGCCGATCGCGTTCACGATGAACGCCTTCTTCGCGGCGACGACCGCGCTGGGTCGGTCGTGCCAGAAGCCGATCAGCAGGTAGCTGGCCATGCCGACCAGGCCCCAGCCCACGAGCAGCAGCACGAAGTTGCCGGCGAGCACGAGCGTGAGCATGCTGAACACGAACAGGTTCAGGTACGCCATGAAGCGGTTGAACTGCGGGTCGCCGACCATGTAGCCGGTCGAGTAGACGTGGATCAGGAAGCCCACGCCGGTCACGACGAGCAGCATCCAGATCGAGAGCGGATCGACGAGCAGCTCCAGCGGCACGCGGAAGCTGCCCGCGCTGAGCCAGGTCCACGCGGTGGTCACCACCGGCTCACCCGGGTCGGTGTGGTGCCACTGCCACAGGCCGCCGAGCGCGGCGAGGAAACCGACGAACACGGCCGCGCACGACACGACTCCGGCCGCGCGTGCGGGGAGTCGATGACCGAGCAGCGCGATCACGAGGAAGCCCGCGAGCGGTGAGAGGTAGGCCAGCCAGGCGTACGAGGAGATCTCCATCAGCCGTGCAGCTCCGCAAGCTCGTCGGTGTCCAGCTCGCGCCGCAGGTGACTGAGCGCGACAACGATGCCCAGGCCGACCACGACCTCGCTCGCGGCGATCGCCATCACGACGATCGCGAACACCTGCCCGTCGTGGGCGGCGTGCACGCGCGAGAACGCGACGAGCGCGAGGTTGGCGGCGTTGAGCATGATCTCGATGCTGAGCAGCACGATCAGCGCGTTGCGGCGAAGCAGCACGCCCGCGGCCCCGATCGAGAAGAGCACGGCGCTGAGCGCCACGTACCAGTCGACGCTGACTTCCATTACTTCACGGCCTCCCGGCGCTCGGCGCGCAACTCCGCCTCGCGCTGCTCGTGCAGCTTCTTCTGCTGGTCGGCACTGCGCGTCTGCATCAGCTTCCGCAACCGGTCGTGGCGGGCGCGGCCGGTGAGGCCGAGCACGATGCCGCCGATCGCGGCGACGAGCAGCACGAGGCTGGTCACCTCGAACGCAAGCACGTACTGCCCCAGGAACGTCTCGCCGATCGCCTGCGCCGAGCCGAAGTCATAGCCCGCGGGCGTCTTCTCGAGCGGCGCGACCGCGGGCATGTCGGCGCTGAACACCACCGCGACGAGCACCACCGCGAGCGCCGTGGTGGCGAGGATCGACAGCGGCGCGAGCAGCGGTGCGCGGGTCGGCTCGCCGCCGAGCTCGCGGCGGTCGCCGAGGTAGGCGATCACGAACAGGAACAGCACCACGACCGCGCCGGCGTAGACGAGGATCTGGCTGATCGCGACGAAGTCCTGCTCGAGCAGCAGGTACAGCGCGCCGAGCGAGACGAAGTTGAAGAGCAGGCTCAGCGCGCTGATGAACGGGTCGGATGCGGTCACCACGCGCACGGCGCCGAAGATCGCGAGCAGCGCGAACAGGATGAAGAACAGCACCTGGAAGGGTGCGCCCGGCACGTCGAAGTTGATGTCGGCGAGCAGTGTCATGCGCGGCGGCTCCGATCGGTGCTGCGGCGCAGCGCACGCTCGCGGGCGACGGTCTCCTCGAGCCACACCGGCGTGGGGGAGTCGAGCCCGGCATCCTCACGCGTGGGGGCGCGTCGGTCCATCCCGACCGCGTCCTTCGTCGGCGGATCGGCGAGCAGCATGTCCTTGGTGTAGATCATCTGGTCGCGGTTGAGGTCCGCGAGCTCCCAGTCGTTGCCGAGCGTGATCGCGTCGAACGGGCACGCCATCTCGCAGTAGCCGCAGAAGATGCAGCGGCTCATGTTGATCTCGTACACCGTTGCGTAGCGCTCGCCGGCGCTCACGCGGTGGTCGGGGGTGTTCTCCGCCGCCACGACCCGGATGCAGTCTGACGGGCACGCCGCCGCGCAGAGCGAGCAGCCGACGCACTTCTCCAGTCCGTTCGCGTGCAGGTGCAGCTTGTGGCGACCGCGGAAGCGTGGCATCACCGGATGCTTGTACTCGGGGTACTGCTCGGTGATGTTCTTGCCAAGGAACGCCCGCAGCGTGGTCGCGAGACCGACTCCGGTGTTCTTGGTGCCTCGGAAGACTCCGGTGAAGCCCGACATCAGGCGTGCCCCCAGCCCTGGCTGACGATGAGTGCGGTGACGAGCACCTGGGCCGTCGCGAGCGGCAGCATCGCCTTCCACCCGAACCGCATCAGGCGGTCGTAGCGAAGGCGCGGCACCGTTGCGCGGATCCAGATGAACACGAACAGGAAGAACGCCATCTTCACGAGGAACGACAACACGTCGAGCCACGCACCGGCATCGGGCATCCACGGAATCGAGGTGCCGCCGAGGAAGAACACCACGCCGATCGCGCTGATCGCGAGCATGTGCAGGTACTCGGCGTTCGCGAACGCGGCGTAGCGAAGGCCACCGTACTCGGTGTGGAAGCCGCCGACGAGCTCCTGCTCCGCCTCGGCGTGGTCGAACGGCGCGCGGTTGGCCTCGGCGAGCGCGCTGATCGCGAAGATGACGAAGCCGAGCGGTGCCCAGACGATGAACCACGGGTGCCAGCCGCCCATCGACCACGCGGTGTGGCCGGTCGCGATCTGCGCCATGCTGAGCGACTGGGTCATCATGATGATCGGCAGGATCGCGAGCGTCATCGCGACCTCGTAGCTGATCAGCTGCGCGCAGGCGCGCAGCGCGCCGAGCAGTGCGTACTTGGAGTTGGAGGCCCAGCCGCCCACGATCACGCCGTAGCCGCCCAGGCCGCTCAGCGCGATCGCGAAGATCACGCCGACGCCCAGGTCGGGTGCCATGCCGGGCGCGGTGTGCCAGCCGGCGATGTTCCAGTCCTGGTCGCCGAACGGGATCACGCAGAACACCGCGAGCGCGAAGAAGAGCGTGATCACCGGCGCGACCAGGTGCAGCACCGCGCTGACCGAGTTCGGTCGGAAGTTCTCCTTGCGGATCAGCTTCGCCAGGTCGGCGATCGGCTGCAGGATGCCGAACGGGCCGACTCGGTTGGGGCCGAGGCGGTACTGGAAGAACGACAGCAGTCGTCGCTCGATCCAGGTCATCATCGCGAACACGAGCATGATCAGGTTCGCGATGATGAAGGCCTTGAGGAAGAGCCCGATGAGCTCGCCGATCGTCATGCCTGCTCCTCCTCGACCGCACCGGTCGGGGTCGCGGCAGCGGCGACCGGCTCGGTGGCCAGGGGCGTGATCCGTGCGGCGTGCCAGCCGGTGTGGCCGGCGGGCAGCGATCCCGTGCCGGCGGCGACCCGTGCGTGGCCCGCAGCGATTCGGGTGGTGGTCGCCACCACCGCGTCGAATGCGCGGTCGTCGTCGAGCTCGACGCGTACCGTCGCGCCGCGCGAGAGCCCGGCGGCGCGCGCCTCGGCACGGTTGAGGTGCACGGTCGTGGTGGCGGTGAGGAACGACATCGCGTCGGTGTGTGCCACCTCGGCCGCATCGAACAGGTTGGGTGCCACGTACAGCGCAAGCTGGCCGGCGGCGAGCTGCGGGGCCTGCTCGGGGCGGTGCGTGGCGACCGGGCCGCCGTGCACGCCGAGCAGCCCGTCGAGCGGGATCTCGCCGTGGGTGGTGGCGGGCAGGCGCTCGCCGGCTGCTGCGGCGAGCTGCCGGAACGTGCCCGCGGCGTGACCGGGGACCTTCGCGCCGAGGCGGCGCGCGAGCCCGGCGATCCAGCGCAGCTGCGGCACGACCTGACCGGGCGTCTCCGCACCGACGGTCATGCGCTGCAGGCGACCTTCGAGGTTGACGAGCGTTCCTTCCTGCTCGCCGCCCCAGGCGGCCGGGACCACGAGATCCGCTGCGTCGTGCAGCGGCGTGGGCAGGCTGTCGACCGCGACGACCCACGCGGCACGCTTGATCGACGGGCCCCACTGGGCGCGGTCGACGTGACGGTCGGGGTCGACGCCCATGTACACGACGCCACCGGTGTGGGCGAGGATCTCGTCCCACTCGGCGACGGGAACGTCGAGCGCCGCGAGGCCGCGTGCGTTCGGTGCGTGCGGGATCGAGATCAGCCCCGCGCGCTCGCGCGGGAAGCGCATCGTCGCGTGCAGTCGCTCGAGCGCCGCATCGGAGAGCTCGCCGTCGCGAACCACCACCACGGCCTCGAGCGTCGCCTCGGGGTCGACCTTCGCGACGTGCTCGAGCAGCACGTCGACCTCGGCGTCGAGCTGGCCCGGGCCTGCATGGACGTTCGAGCCGGCCACGGCGGACAGTCGCGTTGCGCCGGTGCCGATCGTCGTGACGTTGGCGCCGCGCTGGCGTGCCTTGCGAATGCGCAGGTCCAGGCCGGGTGCGGTATCGAGCAGGTCGGCGTGGCCGATCACCACGATCTCCTGCGCGGTGTCGATCGTCGCGATCGGGGTCGCACCGGCCGGCGCGGCCTCGCTCGCTCCGGGAATGGCTACGACGCGACCGCCGGTCGCTGCGGCGAGCTGCTGCACTGCGTGCACGACCTCGAGCGTCTCGCTGCCCGAGAGCACCCACAGCGCGGGCGCGGCACCGTCGGCGGCGAGCTTGTCGTGCAGCCACTCCATCGCCACCTCGTGGCTGGGCTCCACGACCGGTCGGTTGCCGATCGGGCGCTCACGGAACGGGCGCTGCTGCGGCGCGAGGATGCGCGCCGGGCCGTACATCGACGCGTACGCGAAGCGCGTTCGATCGTCGATCCAGCCCACGTCGACCGCGTCGTTGCGGCGGCTCAGCACGCGCGCGACGCGGCCCTCGCGAACGGTGTTGTAGACGTTGCTGCCGAGCACGTCCCACGGGGAGATGCTCGGGTGGTCGGTCGTGTCCCACGGGCGACCGTGGAACCGGTACTGCGTGCTGGTGAGCGCTCCCACCGGGCACAGCTCGATCACGTTGCCGGCGTGGTGGCCCTCCCAGGGGCGCCCCTCGAAGGTGGCGATCACGCTGTTGGCGCCGCGCTGGCGGGCGATCAGCTGCAGGTCCTCGGTCACCTCGGCGCTGTAGCGCGAGCAGCGGTAGCACAGGATGCAGCGCTCGCGGTCGAGCGCGATCAGCGGGCTCACGGGGATCGGCTTGTCGTTGACGCGCTTCTGCTCGCTGAAGCGGGTGGTGCCGGGGCCCCAGCGGAATGCCTGGTCCTGCAGCGGGCACTCGC
>JAGQUL010000338.1:0-747 GCA_020438525.1 Thermoleophilia bacterium
CGGCTCGAGCGCGGGGTGAAGCTCAACCAGCCGGAGGCCGTCGCGCTCGTCACGAGCGAGGTGATGGAGGGCGCGCGCGACGGACGCACCGTCGCCGAGCTGATGGCGTTCGGGCGCACCGTGCTCACGCGCGACCAGGTGATGGACGGCATTCCGGAGCTCGTCACGGAGGTGCAGGTCGAGGCGACGTTCCCCGACGGCACCAAGCTCGTCACCATCCACGACCCGATCGGCGGCTGAGCGTGGCCGGACGCCCCGAATCCGCACCCGGCGGCTACCGGCTCGCCGCCGGCGACATCGAGCTCGTACCCGACCGTCGACGCATCGAGCTCGAGGTGGCCAACACCGGCGACCGCCCGATCCAGATCGGCTCGCACTTCGCGATCGCGCAGGCCAACCCGGCACTGCAGCTCGACCGCGACGCCGCCCGCGGCATGCGCCTCGACATCCCCGCCGGCACCGCCGTGCGCTTCGAGGCAGGCGAGACCCATCGCGTCGCACTGGTGGAGCTCGGTGGTTCCCGCACCGTGCTCGGCCACCGGGGCGAGGACGGCGGCGGCAGCGACGACCACCGCGCATCCGAGGAGGCGTCGGCATGACTCGCATGTCCCGAGCCGACTACGCCGGCATGTTCGGCCCGACCACCGGCGACGCGGTGCGCCTGGCCGATACCGATCTCTGGGCGCGCGTGGAGCACGACCACCTCACGCACGGCGACGAGGTGAAGTTCGGCGGCGGCAAGGTGAT
>JAGQUL010000338.1:822-1395 GCA_020438525.1 Thermoleophilia bacterium
TCGTCGACCACTGGGGGATCGTGAAGGGGGACGTGGGGATCCGCGACGGGCGCATCGTGCGCGTCGGCTCGGCCGGCAACCCCGACACCCAGTGCGGCGTCGACCCCGACATGGTGATCGGCGCGTCGACCGAGGTGATCGCCGGCGAGGGCAGGATCCTGACCGCGGGCGGCATCGACTCGCACATCCACTTCATCGCTCCGCAGCAGGCGCAGGTGGCGATCGCCTCCGGCGTGACGACCATGCTCGGCGGCGGCACCGGACCGGCCGCCGGCACCACCGCCACGACCTGCACGCCGGGCGCGTTCCACATCGAGCGAATGCTGCAGTCCACCGCAGACCTGCCCGTGAACATCGGACTGCTCGGCAAGGGCAACGCCTCCACGCACGAGCCGCTGCGCGAGCAGGTGCTCGCCGGTGCCTGCGGACTCAAGCTCCACGAGGACTGGGGCTCCACTCCCGCCGCGATCAGCACCTGCCTCGACGTGGCAGACGAGCTCGACGTGCAGGTCGCGATCCACACCGACACGCTCAACGAGGCCGGGTACGTGGAGGACTCGATCGCCGCGATCG
>JAGQUL010000338.1:1574-7477 GCA_020438525.1 Thermoleophilia bacterium
ATCCCCGAGGACGTCGCGTTCGCCGATTCGCGCATCCGACCGCAGACGATCGCCGCAGAGGACGTGCTCCACGACCTGGGCGCGATCAGCATCATGAGCAGCGACTCGCAGGCGATGGGCCGGGTGGGCGAGGTCATCACCCGCACCTGGCAGACCGCGCACCAGATGAAGCTGCAGCGTGGCGCCGCCGCGACCGGCGACGATGCGTCCGGCGACAACGAGCGCATCAAGCGCTACGTCGCCAAGTACACGATCAACCCCGCGATCGCCGCCGGGATCGCACACGAGGTGGGCTCGATCGAGTCCGGCAAGCTCGCCGACCTCGTGCTCTGGGATCCTGCGTTCTTCGGCGTGAAGCCCGACATGGTGCTCAAGGCGGGCACGATCGCGTGGGCGCAGATGGGGGATGCCAACGCGTCGATTCCCACGCCGCAGCCGGTGTGGGATCGCCCGATGTTCGGTGCGATGGGGCGCGCGCGCGACTCCAGCTGCGTCACCTTCGTGTCGCAGGCCTCGCTCGACGCATCGGGCGGCAACCTCGCCGAGCGCCTCGGCATCGTTCGCCCGCTTGCCGCGGTGCGCGCGTGCCGCTCGATCGGCAAGGCCGACATGGTTCGCAACGACGCAACACCCGCCATCGAGGTGAACCCGGACACCTACGAGATCCGCGCCGACGGCGAGCTGCTCGTGAGCGAGCCCGCCCGCGAGCTGCCGATGGCCCAGCGCTACTTCCTCTTCTGAGCATGGACGACGACCACTACGCCTGGCTTGCCCACCTGCAGCTGCTCGACAGCGCGCTGCCGGTCGGCGCGTTCGCGCACTCGTGGGGCCTCGAGGCCGCAGTCGCGCTCGGCGACGTGCACGATCTCGGGTCGCTTCGCGAGTATCTGCACGACCAGCTGCACGGGCGCTGGGCGGCGAGCGACGCGCGCGTCGTCGTACTGCCATGGCTGCTCGACGACCCACGCGGATCGTGGGGCATGGACGACGTGTGGCGGCTCGCCACGATCGCCCACCTGTCGGTTCCGGCATCTCGTTCACGCGAGGCCGCGACTGCGATCGGCCGCCGGCTGCTGCGCCTGCTGCCCGAGCTGCATGCCGAGCTCGACATTGCGCCGCTGCGCCATGCGATCGCTGCGGGTGCGGCGCCGTCGACCCACCAGCTCGTGCATGGCTGGGCCGCCCGCGAGATCGGCATCCCGCGCGAGCGCGCCGCGATCGGCTGGCTGCACGCGAGCGTCACCGGCGCCGTGAACGCCGCCGTTCGCCTGATGGCGCTCGGCCAGACCGACGCACAGCGCCTCGTCGCCGACCTCGCCCGCGACCTGCCGGCTGCCTGGGCACGCACCGACGACCCCGACGATCCCGAGCCCGTCTCGTTCTCGCTGCTCGCCGACGAGCACGCCATGCTTCAGCCGCGCCTCGGCGCCAGGCTGTTCATGTCGTGACGCGTCGAGCGGATGTGCGAGATTGACACTGCCGCCCATGCTCGAAACCGACATCGCACCGAGGAGCCGTTCCATGCACATGACCGCACGAAATCCGCACACGCGAACCGGTGGGTGGGTCGCGCCATCCGACCTGCCGACCGATCGGCCGCTGCGGATCGGGATCGGCGGGCCGGTCGGGTCGGGCAAGACCGCGCTCGTGGAGCTGCTGTGTCGCAGCCTTCGCGATGAGCTGTCGCTCGCCGTCGTGACCAACGACATCTTCACCGACGAGGACGCACGGATCCTCGTGCGCGCCGGCGCGCTGCCGGACGGGCGCGTCGTGGGCGTGGAGACCGGTGGCTGCCCGCACACCGCGATCCGCGAGGACGCATCCATGAACCTCGACGCGATCGATGCGCTCGAGCAGCGGTTCCCCGACCTCGATGCGGTGATCGTGGAGAGTGGCGGCGACAACCTCGCCGCGGCGTTCAGCCCCGAGCTCGTCGACCGCTTCATCTACGTGATCGACGTCGCCCAGGGCGAGGAGATCCCCCGCAAGGGCGGCCCCGGCATCCATCGCAGCGACCTGCTCGTGATCAACAAGGTCGACCTGGCGCCGCACGTAGGCGTCGACCCTGCCGTGATGGTGCATGACGCGCGCCACGTGCGCGACGGGCGCGAGATCGTCGCCTGCAGCATCCGCCACGGCGACGGCGCCGAGGCGATCGTCGACTGGGTCCGCGCGCTCGCCGCCGAGACCCGCACCGCGGTTCCCGCCGCCGGCCCCACCGGCGCGTGACCACCTCGACCCCGACACACCACGGGCGCATTCGCGCGCACATCGGCCATGCGCCCGACTCGGCGGGCAGTCGCGTGGCGCGTCTCGCAACCGACACGCCGCTCAAGCTCGCACCCGCACGAACCCGCGATCGCGACGGCGCTGTCGAGCTCGTGGTGATGGAGGCCTCGCCCGGACTGTTCCCCGGCGACCGCTACGACCTCGACTGGGCGCTCGCACCCGGCGCGCGTGCGCGCATCGGCACCCAGGCACACCTGCGCGTCCACGGCACACCCGAATCGACGGGCGACGACGACGCGCATCCCTCGGTGCTGCGTCAACGCATCGACGCTGGACCCGGAGCCCGCGTCGAGCTGCGTCCGGAACCGATCGTGCTGCACGACCGAGCCGATCTCGACGCAGCACTTGAGGTCCACCTGCGCGCAGATGCGACCGCGATCGTCGTGGACGTGACCACCGCAGGTCGGATCGCGCACGGCGAGCGACTGCGCTTCACACGCTGGCGGTCATGCCTCGACCTGCACATCGACGGGCAGCTCGTCGCCGCGTCGCGCCAGCTGCTCGAGCCCGCCGCGATCGGGGTCGATGTCGCGGCTCGGCTTGCGGGCGGCGCGACGCACTGGGCAACCCTGCACGCCGCCTGCGGCGCGTGGGACGCAGCAACCTGCGAGCAGCTGCGCGAGCGAATGCAGGCCATGATCGACGAGACCGCTCGCGCGGGCAGCAGCGCGCACGGCCACATCAGCGGCGCCGCCGACCTGCTCGAACGCGCGGGTGTCGTCGTCCAGCTGCGTGGAAACTCGGCCCAGCCACTCGTCGCGCTGCTCGACCGGCTTGCCACCCCGGCCTGACTGGAACTCGGCGGGGCGCGGGGCAGGCGGCGGCGGGAAGAAGTCGCGCCCCCGGCGGAGGAATCCTCCTGCCGAGGGCGCGGCGTGTCCGACCGACTGACCGGGGGGGTGGATCGTCAGTCGGTGGTGGGGTGCTCGTCGGGGTTGCCGCCCAGGTGGAGCACCGCCTCGCGGGCCAGCTCGCCGCCCTTCCAGGCGTGTTCGACCACGTCTGCGATGGGGGGCTTCACGCCCGGCTTGGTGAGGTGCATCAGCGCCTCGTTCGCCTCTTCCAGCGCTGCCTGTACCTGCTCGTGTCCCGGCAGGCCGTCGGCGAACTTGAGGGCTTCCTCAAGCTGCCACACGGCCTCGCGGAACGCGTCGCGGGCACCCGGCACGTCCGGAGTGGGCGGGTTCTCGGGGATGCCGACCGGGTTCAGCAGGTAGCCGGCGCGGGCGAGTGCCCAGGTCGCCGCCAGTGCGTGCTGTGCCCCGTCGGGCATCGGTACGATCGTGGTTGGTGCAACTGCTTCGATCTGCATGATCTGCTCCTCTCCCTCGTGTCGGCCCGTTCCGCGCGTGTCAGCCGAAGCCGACGGTCGCGTGGCGCAGGCCCTCCTCTACCTTCTCGAGCATCTTGAGCGCGCCCTCGAAGTGGCCGGTCGGCTTCTGGATCGGCATGAACGGCGGTCGTCCGCCGAGCTTCTCGAGCGTGCGGATCGCGACGCCGATCTCCTCGAGCGCACGGCGCGTCTCGTCGACCGCGTCCTGTGGGGCCTCCACCCCGAGCGCGTCGGTGAGGTGCGCCGCCGCCTCGCGAGCCGCAGCGAGCGCTGCCTCGCGCGGGTGCGGTCCCACGTGCGGGTCCTCGTTCCAGTCCATGGCAGTGAGCTCGAGCGCGATCTTCGCGTCGGCCATGCCCTCGCGGACCTGGTCGGCTACGAAGCCGGCCCCGCCGCCGATCTGCCACTCGCCGGTGGCTCCTGTCTGCATGACCTGCATGATCTGCCTCCTGTCTCGTCGGGGATCCGGAGCCGGCCCCTTCGCCGGTCGTCCCCTGTCACCAACAGTCGATCGGATCGCGAGTCGCGTGCAATCGGGGTTCGTCGGCAGACCTGCTGCGGTAATCCCGCAGGTCGGGTTCCTGGACGTGGAATGCGATCGACCACGTCCTACCGATGTCGTGGCGCCCGCGCAGGCAGAGCATCAGTGGCGAGGACGGGACCAGAGCCCGCCCCGGACGAGAGGAGACGCCCATGCGCGTGGACGCCCACGCCGCAGGTGCCCGACTGACGGGCACCACGGACCTGCACGGACCACCGCACATCCACGCTCCCCCGGCGGCGAGTTCGCCGATGCCGGCGATCCACGCCGGGCGGCTGACCGTCGCGGTTGCGCGACCGTTCGATCCGGGCGATTCGCCGATGGACGGGCTGCGCGTGGACTCGCTCGCGGTCCGACCCGACGGAACCACCGGTGACGTGCTGGCCGACAAGGCGCTGCGCACGGCTGCGACCGTGGATGCGTACCTGGCCACCAGGCTGGGGCGCAACGGGGTCGACGGCCGCGGCGGTCGCGTCGAGCTGGTCGTGCACGCACCCGACCGCACCAACGCCTACTGGGACGCCACGAAGGGGCGGATCGAGCTGGGCGACGGCGACGGCGTGGAGTGGGGACCGTTCGGCTCGAGCCTGAGCGTGGTTGCGCACGAGCTGTACCACGGCGTGATCGATGCCGAGGTCAAGCTCGACTACGAGCAGCCCGAGCAGGCAGCGATCCACGAGTCGCTCGCGGACGTGTTCGCAGCAGGCGTGACGGGATCATGGCGGATCGGCGAGGACGTGATCACGCCAGGGAAGGCGGGCGACGTGATCCGCGACATGTCACACCCGGAGGTCGCGAACCTGAAGCAGGCGGCCAAGGCCGGCGGCGAGGCCCACGCACTGGCGGGGATCGCTTCGCTGGCCGCAGTGCGCACGGCAGGTCGCATCGGCATGCAGGACACCGAGCGCGTCTGGTACCAGGCACTGATCGACCACCTGCCCGACGGTGCGGGATTCCGCGAGACCGCACGCGCCACGATCGCCGCGGCCGCGCAGCTGCACCCGACGGACTCATCGTTCGGCGAGGCGGTGCGTCAGGCGTGGGAATCGGTCGGCGTGCTGGTCGACTGACGCTCGCGGCATGTGTCAGGACGATCGGCCCGAGCGGGGTACGCGCAGGCAGAAGCGTGCCCCGCTCGGCTCGTTCGGCTCGTACCAGGCTTCGCCGGCATTGGCCTGGGCAAGGCCTTCGACGATCGACAGTCCGAGCCCCGTGCCGCCGTGCTCGCCCGAGCGCGGCCCTGCGTCGGGGGCGCGCGAGAATCGCTCGAACAGGTGCGGCACGAACTCCTCGTCCACGCCCGGACCCTCGTCGGCGACGACGACCTGCACCGTGCCTCGGTCCGGCTCGTCCACGACCGTGACCGTGATCGGCTCGCCGCCGTAGGTGCGCGCGTTGGCGAGGTAGTTGACGAGCACCTGCTGCAGGTGATCGGGATCGACGGTGGCGCGCAGGTCGTCGGGATAGTCGACGTGCACGTCGGCACCGACCGCGTCGAGCCCCGCGATCGCGCGCTGCACGGCCTCGCCCACGTCGATCGAGTGCGGTCGCGCGACGAGTCGGCCCTCCTCGATCCGCGACACGGTCAGCAGGTCCGTCACGAGGCGACCGAGGCGCTGCGACTGCGCATCGATCACGCCGACGAACGCACGCTTGTCGTCGTCGGTCAGGTCGTTCCAGCGGTACTGCATGGTCGCCGCGAAGCCCTCGATCGCCGTGAGCGGCGTGCGTAGCTCGTGC
>JAGQUL010000339.1 GCA_020438525.1 Thermoleophilia bacterium
TGGCGATGTTGTTGCCGACGACGTCGAGCATCGTCTGGTGGTTGCGCAGGCCCGTGATGGACGTGTACATGGCTCGAAGCATGGTGACTTCTCCCTGTCTTGTGGTCTTGCTCTCTTCATGGGTGTGACGCGCAGCTCGTCAGGTCGCGTGTCATGTGACCCGGCTTCCTCGGGAGAGGTCCGGCCGGGGTGTCGCTTCCTTGCTGGTGGTGCTGGTCTTGCTGGTCTTGCTCCCTCGTGCGGCGATCAGGCGATCACCGCGGAGTCGATGTTGGTGAACACGTTCTCCTTCGCCTGGTGCATGCCGAGGGCGGTGATGACGGTCCGGTTCTGCGCGCTGACGACCAGTGCGGTGTCGTCGAGCAGGACCAGGCTGTCCTTCGCTCCCTTCTGCGTGGCCTTGTCGACCGCCGCTTCCAGTCGCGAATGCTGTTCAGGCGTGAACTCGATGCCTCGCTGCAGGAGCCGGGCGCGAGCGTGGGAGCTCCACTTGATGGAGCTGCCCGGGATCGCGTCCGGTACCGCCTGGAGACCGGGCTTGTCCGTCGGGGTCGGCTGCGCGGTACGCAGCACCTCGTCGAACGTGCGCCCGTCGGCCGTGCGAGCCGGCTCCGTCCCCTTCGCGGGGGTCGGTTCCGGTCCGAGCGGACGAATCGTCGCCGGGTTGATGTCGATGCGCTCGGGCTGGCTCATGACGCGTCCACCCTCGTCACCTCGGACGGCGAGAGCGTCACTGCCGGCACGCTGTCGTCGGCGCCTTCGGGCTTCTGCAGCACCAGCTTGATGCTGCCACCCGTCTGCTCGACGTGGTCGACCAGTCCGGTGAGCGTCTTCACCTCGAGCAGGGTGCCGTCGGTGTCGCGGATCTCTCGCTGATACGAGACCTGCTTGCCGATCATGCCGACGCCCTGCGTGAGCGAGAGCGTCTCCATCGACTTCGCCATGTTCTGCATCTGCTCGATCTGGCTGAACTGGGTCATCGACGCCATCATGTCCTTCTGGTCCATGGGCGCCGTGGGATCCTGGTTGCGCAGCTGAGCGATCATGAGCTTGAGGAACATGTCCTTCTGGACGTCCTGGTCCTCGTTCATCCCGACCACGCGCGTGCCCTGCTGGACACCGTTCGGGTCGACGAAGTAGCTCGCGGCTGATGTAGAAGTCGTCATGTTGATTTCACCTCCCCTCGCGCATCGGGCCCGCTAGGCGAGCACGCTGACATCTCCGTCGTGTACGTCGTCGGCAGTGATCGCGTCGTCACCGTCGTAACCCGGCATCACCGCCGTGGCTCCGGCGATCGACGACGACGAGCCCTGGCTCGTTCGTGCGGCGCTCCGGTTCAGGTCGGCTGCCGCCCGGGCGTTCGCGCCACCCGCACCGGCTTCGCCGCGCACGTCGACCGAGAACTCCTGGATCGACAGGCCCTGCTGCTCGAGGCTCCGCTTGAGCTCCTCGATGTGCGTCTGCAGCGTCCGCAGCGTGTCCGACCTGTCGACGAGCACGCTCGCCGCCACGACCCCTTCGCGAACGTGCATGTGCACGGTCACGTCGCCCAGCTCACGAGGCTTGAGGCTCAGCTGCACCTGGCTGCCGCCGGCTGCCTGCGAGAGCCGCAGTCGCGTCGCGAGCTGCTCGGCGATGTGGTCGATGCGCACCTGCTGCTGCGCGGTGAGCAGGCCGTCGCGAACACGGATGCCGTTGCTGATCTGCTCCGGGCGTGCCGCGGTGGCCACGCTCGACGCCTGTGTCGGAAGCGGCTCCAGCTTTGCCGGAGCAGCGTCGCCTGCAGCGTCCTCCGCGGCCGCCTTCTCTGCGACCTTCGCCTGGACCGCTGCCTGATGCTGCGCTGCCGCTGCGACCGTCGGTGCCTGCTGCTGGTTCAGGCGAGCTGCCTGGACCGCCTCGGGCGCGTCGGAGTCGTCGACCTGCACCGCCGGACCGGTGGTCTCCCCCACCTTCGCGGCCTGCTCGGCCTTGCCGGCCTTCAGCTGCACGACCGGGGCGTCCACGTCCACGTCGGGATCCGCGTCGGCGTCGGCGTCGACCGCTGCCGCCTGCACGAGCTGCACGTCGGCGTCGGCTCCGTCGCCCGATGCGACCTCGACCTGCGTGGCAGCCGTGGTCGGCCGGGTCACTGCGGGAGCATCCGGCACCTCGTCGCCGTCGGTGAACGTCGCTGCGGTGAGCTGCACGGGGGAAGGTCCAGACGCGGTCGTCGGCATGGACGTGCTCGGGCGCTTCTGGCCCACCTGCACGTCGCCGTCTCCTGCATCCTCCGCACCCTGTGCGAGCGTTGCTGCATCGACGTCGGTTGCTGCGTCGTCGTCCACGCCCGTTGCCGCGACCGCAACCTGCGTGGTCTGCGTCGCTGCGTCGGTCGTGTCGGCATGATCGGTTCCGCTGATCGCGAGCCGGATCGCCGCGTCGACCGCGTCGGTCGTCGCCTCCTGCGTGCCGGCAGTGGGAACGACGATCGCGTCGAGGTCGGTCGCCACCGGCGCTGCCGCCACGGCAACGGTCGCAGCAGCGGTCGGCTCGGTCGCAGCGGTCGGATCGGTCGGATCGGTCGAACCAGCCTCGTTCGCCGCATCGGCGTCGTCGGCCGCTGCAGCTGCATCGGTGGTCGGATCTGCTGCAGGAAGGTCGTCGTCGACCTTCGCGCTCGAATCCGGTCGCTGCGTACGATCTGCACGGTCGGTGTGGTCGTCGCGCGAACGATCGCTCCGGTCCGGACGGTCGACCGATGCGTCGTTGCGCACCTCGTCGGCTCGATCCTGGCCGGTGGTCCGATCAGCGGAGTGATCGTCCCGTGCCCAGTCGCGCCGGGATGGCGCGGCTGCCTCGCGTGACTCGCGTCGATCATGCACCGAGTGTGCACCTGCCAGCGCTTCGCTGAAGGCACCGTCGCCCCGTGGCGGGTCCACCGTCGCCGCCTTGGGCGCGATGTCTGCCACGTTGAGCGTAGTGCTCAATGCCGAGTTGTTGATCATCCGCGTGTCACCTCCCTTCCGTGGTCGTCATCGACCGGCGTCGTGCCGATCGTGGCTTGCTGTTGTAATCGGTCATGTGATGCTGAACCCGAGCTCTTCCGCGTATCCGGACACTCGTGCAACGTATTTCTGCGTCTCCGCATACGGCGGGACGCCGCCGTACTTCTGCACCGCGTTCGGACCGGCGTTGTAGCCGGCGATCACCTTGGTCAGGTCGCCGTGGAAGCGATCCATCAGCTGGCGCAGGTACCGCGTGCCGCCCGCCAGGTTCTGCCACGGGTCGGTGATGTCGGTGACCCCGAGGCCCTTGGCGGTGCTCGGCATCAGCTGCATCAGCCCGGTCGCGCCTGCGGGCGACTTCACGTCGCTGCGGAACACGCTCTCGGCGCGCGACACGGCGATCACCAGCTCGCGCGGCACACCGAAGCGCTCCGAAGCGGCGTCGACCATCTGCTTCATCTGCGGCGACCAGCCGTTCACGCGCGTGGGCGTGGCGAATCCGGGCGACTTGAGCGACGCGTCGGGGCTGCCTCCAAGCGTCTTCATCCGTGCGATCGTCGCGACGTTGTCGCCGGTGCCCCACTCGCCCGCGGGTACGTCGTTCGAGGTGGTCACGATCTTCGACGGGCCCTCGTAGAAGCGGTTGCGCGCATAGGCGAGCACCTCGTCGAAGCCGCTGTTGCCCACGGTGCGGACGTTCGTGGGCATGCCCAGTCGTTCGCGGATCTCGGTCACGCGTGCGATTGCGTCGGCGTATCCCATCAGGACATCACCCCCAGTCCGCGTGCGGCACGGAGCGTTGCGAGCTCGTCGAGCTCGGCCTGCTCCTCGCGCAGCGTCTGCGCGCGCCATTCGGCGTACTCCTTCTCGCGCAGGCGATCGAGCGCCTCGCGGCGGCCCCGCGCATCGGCAAGGCGCTTGCGAACGAGCTCGGTGCCCTTGTCGAACTGGCGCAGCTTCACGCCGAGGTTGAAGATCTGCTGGCGGTGCCAGGTGCCGAACCGTGCGACGTGTGCCATCTCGGCGGCGGTGCGGCCCGGCGCACGCAGGTACTCGTAGAGCTCCTGCTCGGCGTCACGGGACCGGTCGATCTGCTCCACCACGGCCGCACGCTCGCGCAGGACGCGTGCGAGCTCGACCTGTACGGCCTGCTCCTGCTGCATCCTGAGGCGTCGAACGCCTTCCAGCCTGAACGTGAAACGTTGCATCTCGGATTCGGCATCGACGCGTCGATCCGGCCGCTTGAACATGGCAGAGCGAGCCGTCCGGATTGCAAACGCCCACGCAGCCGACAGGGGCGACGACGACCACCCTGGCGAGACGGACCCGCAAACTTAGGTAGTTCGACCTAGTACCTCGCAGCGGGACCGTCGTACAACGGTCCCAAGGCGACACGCCGGTCGCCTGCCCGATGCACCAGTACGCCGTTCGCCGACGGTGGTGCGGAGGGTCCGGACTTTGGGGGGAAGTACGCCATGAGCGTTTCCGATTCGTCGTCGACAGCCGCAGCGTCAGCGCGACTCGCCACCGCGATGCACGTCGCGGCCAAGCCTGCTTCCGATACATCCGCGTCGACCACGCCCGAGGTACAGCTCGAGACCGCCAGGACCCGCGGCCATGCGGCGGATTCGCACGTCGCGACGCGCGATGCAGGACGCGGCGCCGCCGCGGCGCCCGACCACACCGAGACCGGCAGCAACGCGGCACAGGACGGCGCGGCACAGGTCATGGGCCAGGGCCAGCCCGGCAGTGGATCCACCGCCGCACGAGCGGCCTCCGCCCCGTCGCCGGCCGACGCAGGCGCCGCGATCAGCGTCAGCGGCGCGGCGGCCGGCACCGACACCGCCGGCGCGGGCGGCTGGAGCCCTGAGTGGCAGCAGGTGTTCGAACGCCTGCAGCTTGCTCCCGCAGACGTCGAGTACCTTGCGCAGT
>JAGQUL010000340.1 GCA_020438525.1 Thermoleophilia bacterium
ACGAGCTGCGGGTCATCCTCGAGCCTGACGAGCGCGTGCTGACTGACGTGCGGTTGCTGCTCAAGACTGACAAGTACATCAAGCGCAAGCAAACGTCTTCGACCACTGCGAGCGAGAAGCGAATCCTCGAATCGAAGGCCGCGCTCAATCGCGAGCGCGAGAAGGAACTTGTCCAGCGGATTCAAGTGGCCATCGGGAAATCCGAACTCGTAGTTAATGCCGCCGACGTGCCCGCGTCCTCCTCGGACGCGCTCGGTCGAATCACCGAGGGATTTCAGGAACTCGTCGGTCGCACCTACACGCTGCTCAAGCAGCTAGGTGGGGTCGCGTATTCGGAGCAGCAGGTGGCGGGTGCGGCGGATCCCGAAAGCGGGCTATTCGACGCCAACGCCTGGTCGAAGCTCCACGAACCCGCCGAAGAGGTTCTCTCGGCGATCATTCGTAAGGACACCCTCGGTGAGCAAGTGACGATGAAGTCACTCGTCGACACGTTCCAGGCCAAACCTTACGGGTGGGACCTCCCAGCCATCGAGGTGGTCGTCGCATCGCTGGCGGGGCGATCCAAGGTGACGCTCACCATGGACGGCAACTCGCTCAAGCGAAGCGAGATCGCGGGCGCGTTGCGCAACACCCAGAAGCACGGTCACTTGGTTGTCACGCTACAAAAGTCCTTCGACGAAACCAAGGTAGCGAGCTTCCGATCCTTCTGTACCGACTTCTTCGATGAGGGGGCCACGCCGAAAGATCCGCTGGAGCTGGCTCGGCACGGCGCTGACAGACTACGCGGCAAGCTCGACGAGTTGAAGGCAACGGTGAGCAGTTCGAAGTACCCGTTCGTCTCGCACTTGCAAGGCGCAATCGACCTCCTCGAGCAAGTCGTGGGCAAGCCGGACGAGTGGTACCTCGGCGAATTCGACCTCGCCGCAGATCTGCTCGATGCTAAAGAGAACGACATCGATCCGATCCAAGCGTTTCTGAGCGGGCCGCAGCGTGTGATCTACGACGATGCGTCATCATTGCTAACCACCCACGCGAGCAACCTCGGTTACCTCCCAAGTGGGAGCGATGCAGAAATCCGCAAGTTGCTCGATGATCCGAACTGCTTCCGCGGCGCCAAGATGGCGCACCTCAAGAACGCCATTGACGAGCTTCGCGTCGCCATTGACGCACTCGTGGGCGACAAGCGCAGTGAAGTGGTACGAACGCTCGATGAGCGGCGAGCCGAGTTGGTCGCCACTCCTGACTATGCCGCCGCCACACCGGACGCGCAAGAACTGGTGGCGTCTCGCATTGACCAGACCATTGAGAAGGTCGCTTCAGAGAAGTTAATCGCTCACATACTGCAGATCGAGTCCGCTTTTCTGGCAAGCGATTACCCGATGCTGCTCGATCAACTTGCCACGTCCCGTGACCCCGGTTCCGAGAAAACCGAGCCGGCGAAGCAGACCGTATCCATCAAGACGATCTCGATTCCCAGCGCGGGCGGACTGCTGGAAGGGCCAGAGGATGTTGAATCCTACGTTGATGCACTTCGCGTGGCTCTGATGCAGGTTCTCAACGACAACAAGCGGATTTCCCTCTGATGGAAACAGCACCCCTGAAGAACTTCGCCACATGGGCTCGAACGGCGCTCATCCGTGAGGTCAGCGCACGCATGTCCGCCGTGCTTGCCCCGGGGGCGACCGAACGCGTCGAACATGCAGCGGCGATCAAGGCACTGGAGTCTGCAATCAGTGATGCGGGCGGAGGCGACCAGGGCGGCGCACTCGTGATCGACAAGGTCGCGTATACATGGTTCAACCGAATCATCGCGCTGCGCTTCATGGACGCCAACCGCTACACAGGAGTTGGTGTTGTTTCGCCGCAAGCCGGAGGAAGCGCGGGCCAGCCGGAAGTGCTGGCCAATGCGAAGCGTGGAGTGATCGATTCAGCCGTCGTTTCCAGTGCTGAATCGCGCTCGAACATCGCAAGCCTGCTCGACGGCTCGCGCGCGAGCGTCGACCCGCAAGGTGAGGCGTATGCCTTGCTGCTTGAGGCCTACTGCAACCACTGGCACAAAGTAATGCCATTCATGTTCGAGCGGGAAGGTGACTTCACCGAGTTGCTGATTCCCGCGAACCTGCTCGCTGACGATTCGGTGCTCAATCGAGCCGTTGACGTGCTCACTGAGAAAGTCTGCCAGGACGTCGAGGTGATCGGCTGGCTTTACCAGTTCTACATCTCCGAGCGCAAAGACGAAGTCTTCGCGGGTTTCAAGAAGAACAAGAAGGCCGGAGCAGCAGAAATCCCTGCCGCAACACAGCTATTCACGCCGCACTGGATCGTCCGCTATCTGATTGAGAATTCGGTGGGTCGCTTGTGGATGCTCAACCACCCGGAATCCAGGCTGGTCGAGCGCATGGAGTACTACATCGCGCCGGAGGACGACGAGGCGGACTACCTCGAGATCAGCAGTCCGGAAGAGCTGACGGTTATCGACCCTGCGTGTGGCTCGGGGCACATGCTGACTTACGCATTCGACCTGCTCTACTCGATCTACGAGGAAGCTGGGTATAGCCCGGCTGACATCCCCGCGTTAATCCTCGAGAAGAACCTTTTTGGCACGGAGATTGATCCGCGGGCGGGTGCGCTCGCGGCATTCGCTCTGACGATGAAGGCTCGGGCCAGGCAGCGGACATTTTTTAATGCACAAGTCGCGCTGAATCTCTGCGTGATCGAGGCGATCGCGTTTGGTCGCGAAGAGCTTGATTTTCTTGTGCGCACGATCGACGTGCTGGGATCTGACGATGATTTTTGGAATCAGTTCGCCAACGCCGATACCTTGGGCGCGCTTGTCATGCCGAACGCAGCGGCTACCGAGCGCATCGCGCACGCGATCAACGGCGTGGCGGACGCCGACGACCTGCATTCGATGGCTACCCTCGAACTCGCGCGGCGTGTGGTAGCACAGGCAAGGACGCTGTCTACCGAGTACGTCATTGCTGTCGCCAATCCGCCGTACATGGGAAGCAAGAACTTTAGCGCCGAATTGGCCGAGTTTGCAGGTTCGGAGTTACCTCGATCCAAGGCTGACCTGTTCTCCATGTTCATTGAGCGGTCGCTGCTTCTCATCCCACACGGTGGCATGGCGGCGATGGTTACCATGCAGTCATGGATGTTCTTGCCTTCCTACCGCGAATTGCGAGAGGCGCTGGCGGATCAGGCTTCAATATTGAACCTGGCTCATCTCGACAATATGGTGATGGGTATCGCTTTCGGCACGAGCGCAACGGTGTGGAAGAAGGGTGACACTTCCGCGACAGGCAGATATCTGTTCGTAGATCGCCGCGACATTACCCAAGACGTTCCCGTAAGGTTTCCTCCAGCAAACGAGCGAAATCAGATCGCTGGGGAGGATCTGTGCTTCTCGCTGGCGGCGGATCAGTTGGCAGCTATTCCAGGACGGCCTGTTGCTTATTGGGCAAGTCAGAAGGTCCGGGAAGTTTTCGGCCGTGCGGTGCGGCTGGATTCGATTGCCGAACCAAGGCAAGGGATGGCCACAAGCGACAACGGCCGCTTCTTGAGATACGCGTTCGAAGTTTCGGCGAGCGACATCAGATTCGGCTGCCGCACACGGAATGAAGCCCTCGAGTCTGGCGGGAAATGGTATCCGTATAGCAAGGGGGGCGAACGCCGGAAGTGGTACGGGAATCATGAACTCATAGTGAACTGGGAAGACGATGGACGCGAACTCGTCGCGTTTGCTGCTCAGCGCTATGGCAGTGCGTCGAGAACGATCAAGAACACTGCCTACTATTTTCGCGAAGCTCTTACTTGGAGTCTAACGTCGTCGAGTGGATTTGCCGCGCGATTTAGACCTGCTGGTTTTATATTCGACGTGAATGGAATGTCTTCATTCGCCGAATCTGGGCTTTTGGAGTTACTTGGGACGGTCAACTCGCGGGTCGGCGATGCGCTGCTTGGTGTCATCAATCCCACCATGGCGCTTCAAGCCGGGGATCTCAAAGCGTTTCCGTACATTCCACCGGCTAACGAGTCGACATTCGTCGAAGCAGTCGGCCGTTGCATCGAGATCGCGAGATGCGATTGGGATTCTCAGGAATCGTCTTGGGAGTTCGAGCGAGATCCGCTTGTGAAGCGCGCGGAGGTTGCAAGCTCGCGAGTCGCGGACGTCGTCGCAGAGTTCACGGCAGATTGGCGAGAGCTCGTTGAGCAGTTGCGGGGCTTGGAGGAGAACATAAACGAGAGTGTGATCGACGCTTACGAGCTCACCGGAGAACTGGATGCCACGGTTAGTGTTGTCGATCTGAACTTGATCAACAACCGCCGATATCGCGGTGGAGGTTCGGACGATGAAAGCGAGCGTCTGGTCAAGAACCTGATTTCCTACTCGGTCGGCTGCATGTTCGGTCGCTACAGCCTCGATGCTCCTGGCCTGATCCTTGCCGACCAAGGTGCCACGCTACAGGACTACGTAGCCAAGGTGCCGGAGCCGTCATTCACGCCTGACGCCGACGGTGTCATCCCGATCGTCGATGGCGATTGGTTTGAGGACGACATTGTGGACCGGTTCCGCCAGTTCCTACGTGTAGCGTTCGGCGAGGAACACTTCGAGGACAATCTCCAATTCGTCATCGATTCGCTGGGAGTGAAGAGCCTGCGGAACTACTTCGTGAAGTCGTTCTACAAGGACCACGTGCAGCGATACAAGAAGCGCCCGATCT
>JAGQUL010000341.1 GCA_020438525.1 Thermoleophilia bacterium
CGTGCGCGCCCTGGTCGGTGATCTCGCGCTCGGGTGCCACGAGTCCGGTGTTGCCCTCGCCCTGCACGACGTGCACCTGCACCCGCGGCCGCGTGCGCGCGAGCGTGTCGGCCACGGCGATCGCGGTGGCGCCGCTCGTCGCGAAGATCACGAGCGCATCGACCTCGTCGGGCAGCTCGCGCGCGAGCTCCTCCCCCAGCGACGCATAGCCCACGAGCGCCTCGTCGTTGGTCGACGGGCGCAGGTTGGGCACGCGCAGCTCGCGCGCCAGCAGCTTCGCCCCGTTGATCGCGCGTTCGGTCATCACGACGATCGTGGTCGCGCCGTCGATCGATGCGAGCTTCGCCGGATCGGTCTCCGGGTGCACGTACACCACCGCGGGCACGCCGTGCAGCGCTGCGTACCGGCTCGTCGCGATCGCCGCGTTGCCGCTGCTGGAGATCGTCACCGCCGCATCGCCACGCGCCGCGCTCGCGGCCAGCTGGTACGCCGCCGCACGATCCTTGTGCGAGCCGGTCGGGTTGCGATCCTCGCGCTTGAGCCACAGCCGCTCGTCGGCGCGGCTGCGCTCGAGCGGCGTGCCGCCCTCGCCGAGCGTGAGTCGATGCTCGACCGGCACGTCGCTCGCATCAGGAGTGGGCGCACCCCAGATGCCCGGGCCGGTGGTCGTCGTCATCGCCCTACTTCTCTTCCTCTTCCCACTCGACCAACGTGAGCGGATCGAGGGAGACGACCTCCACCTCTCGCTCGCACGATTGGCACACGACGACCTCGCTCAGCTCGATGTCGTCGTCGAGTTCGATGTCCTCGTCGCAGACGGGGCAGGTGGCGATCAGCGTCATCGTGCACTTCCTTCGGGAACGGTTGCGCGGCGGCGAACCAGCGTGCGCAGCGACGTACCGCCCTGCAGCTGGCTCGACCAGAACCCGGCCGCGGCCGGGGACACAATGACCACGTCGCCGGACGCGGCCAGCTCGAGCGCACGATCCAGCGCGGCCGACACGTCCGGCGCACGCTCGAGCAGCGCCTCTGCGGCCTCGTCGGTGCCGGCGGCCCGGCGCACCTCGCGCTCGAGCTTGTCGGTCGCGGTTCCCGGCACCGCCAGCGCGTGCACGTCGTGCGCGACCAGCGCCGCGGCGAGCGCGCCGTACTCCAGCCCCTTGTCCTGGCCGCCGCAGATCAGCAGCACGCGTCGCCCCTCGAGCGCCTCGAGCGCGGCGACCGTCGCCTCGGGGGTGGTCGACTTGAGGTCGCTCCAGACCTCGACCCCGTCGACCTCCTCGAGCCGCTGCAGTCGCAGCGCCTTGCCCTGGAACGTGCGCAGTCCCTGCGCCAAGGTCGCGGGATCGGCCCCGCACGCAAGTGCGAGCGCCACCGCCACGGCCGCGTTGCGCAGGTTGTGCGCGCCGGGCAGCTGCAGGTCGGCGCTCGACGCGATCACGACCGGGCCGCTGCGACGGGTGCCGTCGGCGAGCGGAACGTCCTCGGCGATCAGCACGCCGTCGCGCCAGAGCACGCTCGGCGACGGGTGGTCGCCCAGCCCGCAGCGCACGAGCTGCCCTGCCTGTGCGGCCGGCGACTGCTGCGCCGCTGCGAGCGCACGCTCGTCGTCGGCGTTGGCGATCGCCACGTCGCCGCTGCCCTGGTGCACGAACAGCCGCGCCTTCGTGGCCTCGTAGCCGGGCATCCCGCCGTGCTCGTCCAGGTGGTCCGGGGTGAGCGCGGTGATCGCCGCCACCTGCGGGCTTCGCGAGGTCTGCAGCAGCTGCCGGTTGGAGACCTCCAGCAGCGCCCAGGTGCCGGCGGGCACGTCGTCGATCTCGGGCAGGAACTGGCGGCTCGAGCGCTCGTTGCCGGCGGTGCGGTGGTGCACGTCGGCGACCTGCAGCAGGTGCTCGGCGAGCGCCACGGTGGTGGACTTGCCGTTGGTGCCGGTGATCCCGGCGACCGGGCCGCGGTGCAGCGCGAAGTACAGGTCGACCATGCTCGTGATCCGGGCGCCGGCGGGCACCGCTGCGACGATCCGCTCGCGATTGGCCTGCTCGAGGTACCAGCCCTGGGGCAGCACCACGAGCGCGGCGGTGTCGATGGTCGCCAGGTAGTCGTCGCCGAACCTGCCCGCGTCGATCACGGGGCGCAGCTGCTCCCAGAGCGCGTCCTGCTCGACGCGGCTGAAGGCGCCGTGCGTGGTGCGGAACGCGCGGCGCAGCTCCGCACGCGGGCGCTGGTCGTGGACGACGACGTGCTGGAACTTCAGTCCGAGCAGCAGTCGCAGCACTGCGACGCCTTCTGCGCTGGCGGCACCCACGACGTGCACCGGCTGGTCGCGCAGGGCGAGCAGCTCGTCGCGGGTGATCGGCGCGTCGGTGACGAGGCCGTGGCTCATGCGGGGGAATCCTTCGGGTCGTGCTGGTCGAGTTCGGTGGGCGCGGGCCCGAGGCGGCGCACGCCGAGCACGCGGTAGCGCTCGCGCAGGGTGGCGATCGGCTCGCGCACGACGCACATCGCATCGCGGCTGGCGTGGAGCGCCTCGGTCGGGGAGATCGCGATCGCGACGTGCATCGGGTGGATCGCGGGGCCGTGGCTCGGCACGGCGCCGGTCGCCTGCTCGCGCGCGGCCTGCGCCTCGAGCTGGGCCTGCTCCTCCGCGGCGTACGTCGACTTCTCGCGCTGCAGCACGAGCACGTCGCCCGCGGCGAGCTCACCCGCCTCGATCGCAGAGGGCTTCACGCGCGCGCCCGCGCGAAGCAGCGCCCGCGAGTGGCGCGGCAGCCAGCAGCCTGCGGACCGCCACGCCGCACGCTGCACGATCCCGGAGCAGTCGACGCCGCGGGCGGTGGTGCCGCCCCAGACGTACTCGACGCCCTCGTACTCGAGCGCTGCTGCCACGAAGGCGAGAGGATCGACCTTCGCGGTGTCGCGCAGGTCGTCGAGGTCGGGCGAGGTGGATGCGGATGCGGCGGCGGCAAGTGGATCGAGCGCCGGCGCGTCGGGCGAGAGCCAGCCCTGGGCACCGTCGAGCAGGCGCACGAGCCGCCAGCCCTGTTCGAGCACCACCATCTGCAGGGGCGGGTCGCCGCTCTCGAGCTCGGTCACGAGCTCGCCGGTCTCGCCTACGCGGCCGTGCTGGCGCCACAGCTGCAGCCCCTCGACCGGCACCGCGAACCACGGCAGGTCGCCCGGGTCGAGCTCGGTCACGCGTGCGGCATCGGCCGGGTCGAGCGCCTCGCGCACGAGCTCGAGCGGCTTGCCGGCGAGCACTGCGACCCGCTCGTGCTCAGGCTGGACGACGACCACCGGGTGCTCGTACCGCACCTGCAGCGCCTCGCGCACGGCCGCAGCAAGCGCGGCGAGATCCCGCGCTGCGACGGCGTCTGTCGTCGTCGAATCCATCCGAGCAAGTGTAGCGGAGCCCCGATTTCCCGCGTTGCGCCGCCAAGTCTCGCAGCGGCCCACCACCAATCACGTTTCGCATCCGATGGTCGGAATCCGACACGCACATGCGAAACCCGATCGCTACGCGCCCCCGTACCTGCCTGGCACCCGATACCGGTGCGCGACATATGCACAGAACCCGCGAAATCCGCGGGTTACGTACATACGTCCACCAGCAGAGGCCGCCGACACGCACATGCGAGACCCGCGCCCCGCCCCCGCCCGCGCCTACGCGCCGAACGGCGTGTGCTTGGTGAGGTCCTTGCTCGAGGCCCGCACCGCGCGTGCCACGTCGACCAGGAACCGCTCAAGCTCGTCGCCGGGGTACAGCGTCCCGGCCTCGAGCGCCGTGGCCGCGTACTCCGCAGCGGTGGCCATCGCATCGGTGCCGAGCTCGAGCGAGATCTCGTGCAGGTGCCTGGCGAGCCGCGTGTGCAGGTCGCCCACGCCGGCCGCCATGTCGGGGCCGCCCACCGCCTGCTGCGTGATCGAGTGGCGAACCAGCACGCGTACGTGCCGATCCAGCACGCGCAGCGCCGACGCGATCGCCGCCGGCCCACCCACCTGCGTCGCCGTGGCCGGCCCTGCCGTGGTCCCCGCCGTATCCGCCATCGCGCGCGCTCCCTGCAGCCTGCATGTCCGGACGGGTAGCATCGACATCGTTCGCCGCCCGTCCCCTGCAGGAAGAGGAATCTCCGTGACCACGCCCGCCGAAACCGCATCCGCCCCGCACGCCACCGCACCCGTCGCGCGCCCTGCCGGCCGCGCCCACGACGAGCTGCGCCCCGCCCGCTTCACCGTCGGCTACGTGCGCAACGCATACGCCTCCACGCTCGTCGAGTTCGGCGGCACCCGCGTGCTCTGCGCCGCGAGCGTCGAGGAGGACGTCCCGCGCTGGATGAAGGGCCGCGGCACCGGCTGGGTCACCGCCGAGTACGACATGCTCCCCGCCGCCACCGGCGAGCGCCGCCGCCGCGACTCCCGCAAGGGTCGCCTCGACGGCCGCACCATCGAGATCTCCCGCCTGATCGGCCGCTCGCTGCGTGCTGTGGTCGACTTCGAGGCACTCGGCGAGCGGATGATGACGATCGACTGCGACGTGCTCGACGCC
>JAGQUL010000342.1:0-846 GCA_020438525.1 Thermoleophilia bacterium
GTCGCGGTGCGCGCCGACGTGCCCTACGCCCAGCGCGGGTCGACGGTGCTCCGCCTCGATTCGTGGAGCCCCCGTGCCGCGCGCGCGTCGGAGCCGCGCCCGATCGTGGTGATGGTGCACGGCGGTGGCTGGCGCGCCGGAACGCGCAGCGAGTGGGCCAGGCACGGCTGGCCACAGACTTTCGCGTCGACCGGCTACGTCGTCGTCGCACCGAGCTATCGCCTCGCGTGCGGGCGACCTGCAGCAGCCGAGCTGGAGGCCGACGCGCGGCCGCAGCAGAGCTGTGCGGGCACACGATGGCCGACCAGCGACGCGACGTCGAGGACGCCGTGCGCTGGGTCGTGCGCAACGCGCGGCGGCTCGGCGGCGACCCGAACCGGATCGTGCTGCTCGGCGGATCGGCAGGCGCGCACCTCGCGCTGCTCGCGATGCATCGCCCCGACGTGGCGCGCCACGTGGTGGGCGTTGCTGCGATCTCCCCGCCCGCGGACCTCGAGATGATCGGGCGTCGCTCGCTGTGGCTGCACGACAACGTCGAGCAGGCGATCCGCTGCTCGTGGCAGGACTGCCCCCGGCGCTGGACCATCCACTCGCCCCTGCAGGTGCTCGCACGCGGCACCTATCCAAAGGCGACCTACCTGTACGCGAGCCGTCGCGACGTGCGCATCCGCCGCGTCGACGTGCTGCGCCTCGCCGGAACGCTTCGCGCGCGCGGGTCGAAGGTCACGATGCGCGAGCCGATCGTGGAGTCGAGCGCCTGTCACGGACCCTGGGCGTGCGAGCGCTTCGCGGTCGCGCAGGCACGCATGCCGCTGCGCCGCGACGTGCTGCGCTGGATCGGCCAGG
>JAGQUL010000342.1:963-2627 GCA_020438525.1 Thermoleophilia bacterium
CGGGTCAGGGCCGGAAGGCAGCAGCCCTCAGGGGACCCTGCCAGGTGCGGAGTCGGCGATCGTGGGCCTGGACCACGCGCTGCGCGCACGAGCTGGACGGGAGCACGGGATGAGCCAGGCGCTGTATCGGCAGTATCGACCGCAGACGTTCGACGACGTGATCGGGCAGGAGGTCGCGGTCCGAACGCTGCGCAACGCGATCGAGAGCGACCGCGTGGCCCACGCCTACCTGTTCACCGGCACGCGTGGCACGGGCAAGACCACCACCGCCAAGCTGCTTGCCAAGGCGATGAACTGCGTCAACGGTCCGACCGTCGACCCGTGCGGGGTGTGCGAGGAGTGCGTCGCGATCGCCGAGGGCCGCTCGGTGAACGTGCTCGAGATCGACGCCGCATCCAACACGGGCGTCGACCACGTGCGCGAGAAGATCATCGACACCGTCGGCTTCCAGCCGAGCGGCGGCACGCGCCGCGTCTACATCCTCGACGAGGCGCACATGCTCTCGACCAGCGCCTTCAACGCGCTGCTCAAGACGATCGAGGAGCCGCCGCCGCACGTGCTCTTCGTGTTCTGCACGACCGAGACGCACAAGATGCCCGCCACCGTGCGCGACCGCTGCCAGCGCCTGCAGATGAAGTCGCCTGGCACCGACACGCTCGTGACGGTCGTGCAGCGCGTGTGCGCCGCAGAGGGCATCACCGCCGACGAGCCGGCCGTGCGTGCCGTGGCGCGTGCCGCCGCCGGCAGCTTCCGCAACGCGCTCGGCATGCTCGAGATGCTCACCACCACCTTCGGCTCGAGCTTCGGGCTCGACGACGTGCTCGCCCACCTCGGCGTGGTGGCGGAGGAGCTGCTGTTCGACGCGGCCGATGCGGTGATCGACGCCGACGCGGGTGCGGTGCTGCGCCTGGTCGAGCAGCTCGTGCAGGACGGCGTCGACCTCGACCAGTTCGCGCGCTCGCTCGCGGAGCACCTGCGCGCGGTGCTGCTGCAGCTGCACGGCCTTGACCAGGCATCGACCGTGGGCGATCCAGCGCGCCTGGTCGCGCAGGCCGAGCGCGCCGACGAACGCCGGGTGCTCGCCGCGATCGACTGCATCGCCGACGCATCCACCCGCATGCGCGTGGGCAGCGATCCGCGGATCGCGATCGAGACCGCGCTCGTGCGCGCCTGCCAGGGCCTCGGCCTGCCGGCGCTCGCGCTGCGGCTCGCCGCGCTCGAGCACCATGCGCGGCAGGCCGAGCCGATGCCCCTCGTCGTCGACGACATCCTGCTGACCTTCGACGATCCGCGGGCGCGCGTGACGCTCGGGCTGATGGGCGAGCTGGCGCGGGACTACCAGGTGCTCTTCTTCACGCACCACGCCCGGCTGGCCGAGCTGGCGCGCGAGGCGATCCCGGCGGAGCGCCTCCGCGTCCACGAACTCGACCGCGCATGAGGCCTCGGGTCGGTTCTCGGAAAGCTTCGCAACCGACCGATCTGGAATCGATTCCTGTCGGCTCCGAAGGCGCCCACCCGCTCGATCGCCTGCCGCGGGTGCTGGGGCTGGGCGACGCCGTGCTGCTGATCGTCGCCTCGGTCGTGGGCAGCGGGATCTTCTTCACGCCGGCGCGGGTCGCGGCGTTGCTGCCCGATGCGGGGCTGATCGCGCTCGCGTGGACCGT
>JAGQUL010000343.1 GCA_020438525.1 Thermoleophilia bacterium
GCGCCGGCGGTGCCGACCGACACCTCGTCGCGTGCGCCCTGCACCCACCACGTCTTGTTCTCGGCCACGTCCTTGACGTTCGCGATGCCCTTGAGTGCATCGCTCACCGCCTGGTGCTGCCCCGACCTGGTGGTGACGAGGATCGCGTTCGGCAGGAACATCGACTCGACGTTCGTGACCTCGCCGCTCGCCTTGAGCTTGTCGAGCGCGGCGAGCGCGTCGACCTGGCTGTCCTGCGCGGTCTTCACGAGCGCGTCGTAGACCGCCTGCTTGCGCTCGGGTCCACGTGGCATCGCGGCGGCGGCGCTCAGGTCGGCCTTCGCGTCGAGCCGCGCGATCAGCACGTCGGCGGTCGGTGCCTCCGGCTCGATCGACACCTTCGCGCCCGGCGGATCGACCTCGGGCACGTGGGCGCTCGTCCCGACTGCCCCGGCGGCATCCACGTCGGCAGGCGCCGTGGGAACCGTGGTGGTCGTCGGGATGTCGTCGACCATCGGTGCGTTCGGCGCGGGGGTCGCGGGCGGCACCTTGGCTGCGGCGACGGGAGGAGGCGTGAGTGCGGAGAGGCTGGTCATCACCGTGATGTCCTCGCTCGCGGGACCTGCCGGCCGGACGCCGCGGCACCACCAGCCGCCCCTGCCCACCGCCGTGGCCGCCGCAGGCCGCGCAACACGCACGCCCATGGAAGACGACAAACAGGCAGGTCGCGCGCGAGCACGGGGATGCCTCGTGCGCGATGGGACGTCACACGAGACGAGCGGACACGGTGAGTTCGGGCATCGGCATCGGAATCGCTGGACCTGCAGCAGCGGGCGGCTTCGTGCTGCCGCCGGCGCTGCGCACGCCGGCGCAGCCGGTGGTGACCGACACCTCGTTCGGGTTCGAGCTGCCCGAGACGGTCGCGGGGCGGAACTCCGCGCGCGCCGACTTCGGTGGCCGCCCGCTTGACGCGGCGCTGCCGCGGCCGCTGATGGCAGCGTGGGAGACGATCAGCGGCGGGGTGCTCAAGGGCATCGACCTGCTGTGGCCCGAGGAGCGACCCACGCCACCCGCCGCGCAGCTGACCACTCCGCTCGCGCGCGCACAGGACGGGGAGCGCGCACTCGTGGACGAGCACGCGTTCCTGGGCAGTCCGGCTCGCTTCCACAACGAGGGATGGAAGGTGTGGCGCACCGAGGCGTGGCCGCTCGGGCAGGTGCTTCACGCCCGCGTCGCGCTTGCGATGAGCACGGGTGACTGGTCGAGCGTCGACGCGACCCTGCGCGAGTTCGAGGCGTACCGCGACGGCGACGGGTTCGTGGGCGGCACCGGGCTGGGAGATCGCTACTACGACGACAACGAGTGGATCGGGCTCGCCGCCATGCAGGCGTACACCGCCACTGGCGACTCGCGCTACCTGCACCACGCCGAGCGGACCTTCCGGATGGTCGAGACGGGTGCCCACCCCGACGGTGGCATGTACTGGCACGAGCAGGACCGCTCAGGTCGCCACACGTGCTCCACCGCCCCTGCCGGCGAGCTCGCCATGCAGCTGTACGAGGCCACCGGCGAACAGCGCTACCTTCGATTCGCGAGCGAGCAGGCGAGCTGGCTCGCGCAGAACCTGCGCCTGCCGAGCGGGATGTACGCCGATGCTGTGACGGATGCCGGATCGGTGAATGCCGACACGCTGACGTACAACCAGGGCGCGCCGATCGGGCTCGACGTACAGCTGTACCGAGCCACGGGCGACCGCGCCTACCTCGACCGTGCCCGCTCCACTGCCGACGCGACGATCGCGTCGTTCCAGGGGGATCGACTCTGGAAGCAGCCGCCGGCCTTCAACGCGATCTTCTTCCGCAACCTGCTCGCGCTGCACGCAGTGGCACCCGACCCTCGCTACGTGCAGGCGGTCGACTCGTACCTCGATCGGGTCTGGAGCGAGGCGCGCAACCCGGACACCGGCCTGTTCGACCAAGGCGACATCGGCTACTACTACTTCGCCGACGGTCCGGGCAACGTGCTCGACCAGGCCGCGATCACGCAGCTCTTCGCGATCCGCGCGCTGCCGCCCGAGCAGTGGGCGACCCTCACCTGATCAGCAGCCGAACGATGCCTGACGGCTCGTGGCGTTGTTGCGCTCGTCACTCTCCTTGACCACGGCTCCCGGGTCGACGACCGCGGTGATCGACACGGTGCCGGTCGGGCACGTGTCGAGCGCGACCGTCACGCGCGTGCTCTCGCCGGGCTCGATCGCCGGCACCGCGTCGCTCGCCGCGACCTCGCCGTCGACGAGCACGAGCACCGTCGCGCCCTGTCGCGCGGTGGATGCGACGCTGCCGCGATTGCTGATTCCGACCGCCACGATCCCTGCGCCCGACGCGCCGCGTGCGGGGACGATCCGCCCGATCGCCAGGTCGGTGCCGGGTGCGAGCGCGGGCGTCGCGTCCGCGGGTGCGGTCGTGGTCGTGTCGGCGACCGTCGCGGCGCTCGAATCGCCCGTCGTGGTGGTCGCAGCGGCGGGCGCGGCGGTATCCCCGGCGGATCGCCACGTCGTGGTGGCCCATGCGACTCCGCCCACGATCACCGCGACGACGAGCGCCAGCACGAGTGCGCTGCGCGCATCGAGGGCGATCGACGCGCCGCGGTCAGTGTCGAGCGGCACGTGCTCCGGTGCGTGCCATCGGCGCACGCCACCGCCATCGTCGTCTCCCCCGTACGCGTGCCCGAGCACGATCGATGCCAGGTCGGCGGGGTCGCCACTCGTGTCACGCGGGCGCAGCGATGCAGGTTCCATGCCACATATCCTGACGCGCGCGTGCGACGCAGCAGGACGTTCGGCTCAGGATCAGTGCTGCTTGTCGAGCAGCTCGAGCACGCCTACGGCGTCCCAGGCATCCTTGGTGGTCTGCAGCTGCTTGCTCTGCGCGCCGTAGAGTTCCTCGGCCGACTTGAGGGTCGCGGACGCGAGGCCCTCGATCTCCTTGCCGGGCTGCAGGTACTTGCGGATCGCGTTGATGTAGATCTTGCCGAGCTCGTCCTTGCCGAGCTCCTTGCCGATCATCGACGCGGCCTTGTTCGGGATGCCGGCAACGACGTGCCAGTCCGGAGCCTCCACGACCTTGCCGGTGCGGCGGTCGCGACCGACCGGCACCATGTGCTCGCCGCCGGGGACGAGGATCTTCTTGAGGTCGGAGACGTTGCCCGGGTGGCCGAGCCGCTCGGGGTGGTCCATGATCCGCACGGGCTCGACGAGGTCCTCGCCGAGGGTCCACGGGTCGTCGTCGTCGACGAGTGCGGCGAAGGTGTCGGCCAGCGACTCGTGGATCGCGACGTCCTCGCTCGTCGGGTTCATCGAGAGCGGGTGCTTGGTCATGTGGTCCACCACGCGGTGGGCGAGCTCGTGGGCGATCACGTCCTCGCTCTCGCCGAACGACTGGCCCGAGCGGGGGTCGACGCCGACGGTGATCGAGTCACGGGCCGAGCCGAACTCGGGGATGCCGTCGGGGGCGTAGGCGGCGTTGGGGAAGTCGGGCTGGAAGTACGCCTTGACCGGGCCGTTGCCCTCCTCCGGGCGAATGCCGAGCGCGGCGAACTTCGCCTGGATGTCCTTGACCTCGGCCTCGATCTGCTGCTGCTCGCGCTGCTGGCTGGCGCCGCGGAACGCGTCGCCGGCGCCGGCGAAGCCGCGCCCGGGCAGCTCGCGCTGCTGTGGAGCCGGGGCGTGGGTGTGGCCGGCGTGGTCGCCTGCGCGGCCGATCACGCCGTCGGGGATGTCCACCACGATGATGCGCCCGTCACCGGTCGGAATGCCGACGAGCGCGTCGCGCGTCGCAGCGTCGGGGACCGACGGGGTGGCA
>JAGQUL010000344.1 GCA_020438525.1 Thermoleophilia bacterium
CTGAGTCGGAGGCGCTTTCTCTTCAAGGGGTCAACGCGAAAACGGTGGATTCAGGCTCAGCTCACCGCCGGCCACGAGTCGGTCCCGCCACGCGGTGAAGCGCGGATCACCCCCGAGGACGTTCTGCCCCCACCAGGTCGCTGCAGCAGTGGCCAGCGCGCCGCCCGCGAGTTCCTGCCAGTTGTTTGGTTGCTTGCTGCGGATGAATCCCACGGCGTCGACGAGATGGCGGTTCGGCTCCACGATCTGGTCAAAGGTCGCCTTGTCGAGAAACCGGTCCTCGCGAAGCAGCTGAAGAAGCGCAAACAGGTTGTGGGCGCCGGTGTGTACCGGTGTCGCCGAGAGGAACACCGCCGCGTCCGAGTGCTCGCTCAGGAATTGTAGGAGCTCATACGAGGACGTCTCGGTATTTCGGACGTGATGCGCCTCGTCGAGGATGAGCATCGAAAACGCGGGTGGCGGCTCCAACGTGAACAGCCCATGACGTCGCCCGCCTCGCTTCACGTCCTTGCCGTGCAAGTACTGCTCGTTGCGCAGCAGCTCAAGGTGAACGATCGCTCGTCGATACCGCGCAGGCCATACCCCGTCGTTGTGAGTTTCCTGAAGACAGTACTTCAGGGTCTCGGAAGTGAGGATCTCGAACTCCTCGTCAAAACGCCGCATCTCCGCGCGCCACTTCTGGGTCAACGCCTTCGGACAAACGATCAACACGTTCTCGAGCGGTGTCCGGCTATCGAGTTCCTTCAGGATCAGTCCCGCCTCGATCGTCTTGCCAACGCCGACCTCGTCCGCGATGAACAAGCGATGCTGATCGCTGTTGAGGATGCGAATGAGCGGCTTGAACTGGAACGGGATGAAGTTGATCCTTGCCGCGGTGAGTGAGTACAGACTGTCGTTCTCCGGTCGCGCCAGCCGCTTCGCCGTGAGCAGCGCTCGAAACTCGGCAGGCGCGAGCCAGCGAGCTTGCGCCAGAGCATGCTCGAGACCAGCAGTGGTTGGCTCTGACGAGAGCACGAGCTGATCACCGTCGTATTCGCGAACGTCGCCCGCAGCGAAGAAGACCGAGTACCGCGATCCGCCTTCGGTCTCGCGGATCGCGACGATCGGGCCGACACGCTTCGCATCGGCGCGTAGTGCGACCACATCGCCGGCTGCGAAGCGAGCAGCCTCGCCAGTCTTCGTAGTCCCTGTCATTTTCCTCCAACTCCGCTGTTTCCGGTGCGAAATCCCGTCCGCGATCCCATTCGATGCGCGTACAGAACCTACCTGAGCCCGGCAGCGACGAAGCACGCGGGCAACGACCATCGGCATCGGTAGGATCGCGTGCGTGGTTGAGCGTCATCGAACGATCGTCACGCTCCCCCGACATCGAGCGCATCGAAGGAATCCCACCCAGTGAAGTACGAGCTATTCGACTACCAGGACACAGCCAAGGCGAGCGTCCTTCGTGCGATCACCGGGATGAACCGCGCCTACGACGAGGATCCCAGCGAACTCGGCGCAGTCGTGCTCGCGGCGCCAACAGGAGCGGGCAAGACCGTGATCGCCACCGCTGTGATCGAGGCGGCACTCGATGGCGACGAGACAACGCAACCCATTCCATCGAGCACGTTCCTATGGGTCACGGACGACCCGTCGCTGAACAACCAGACGATCCAGAAGATGATCGGAGCGTCCACCGCACTAGGGCCGAACCGTCTTATCCCGATCGAGACGGACTTCGATCAGGAGACTCTTGATCCCGGCAAGGTGTATTTCCTCAACGTCCAGAAGCTCAGCACAGCAGCGAACCTGTCCAAGAGCAACATCGACGGTCGTATGTATTCCTTCTGGGACACGCTGGCCAACACGATTCAGCAGCGCCCGAACGGCCTCGTCATCGTGATCGACGAGGCACACCGAGGAATGTCTACGGCGCGCACCACTCGCGACACGATCGTGTCGCAACTAGTGGGTGGCGGTACGACCAGCCGGCCGCCAGTTCCGGTGGTTTGGGGAATCTCTGCGACGCCGCGACGATTCCGTGAGCAGATGGACGAGCGCGGTCGCACGGTGAAGACGCATAGCGTCCAGATCGAGGATGTCCGCTCGTCTGGCCTACTCAAAGACCAGATCATCCTCGGCCACACGAAGGGTGTTCAGGCAGCCGAGTCGACGCTGCTTCGGCATGCGGTGGCGAAAGTGCGGGAGTACGACGCTACGTGGGCGACCTACTGCCAAGAGACCGGCGATCCGCGCGTCGAACCAATCCTGGTCATTCAGGTCGAGGACAAGCCAACAGCCAAAGATCTCGCGGATGTCGTTAGCGTCGTTCTCAATGAGTGGCCCAGCATCGATGTCCGCAACATCGTTCACACCTTCGGAACCTCACAAGCTAACGAAGCCGCGGCAACGCAGGAGATCGCTCACTGCCCCCCTGAAGATATCCAGGACCGAAGCGACATTCGTGTGGTGCTGTGTATGACGGCGATCACGACGGGCTGGGATTGCCCTCGCGCCGAGGTGCTCGTTTCGATGCGCGTGGCGAACGACGCCGATCTCATCACGCAGATCATGGGGCGCATGGTGCGAACACCACTCGCACGGCGGATTATCACCGATGAGACGCTGAACACCGTCCATTGCATCCTTCCGAAGTTCGACGAGACTGGCGTCGACCGCATCACTGAGCAGTTCGAGCGCGGCGACGACGGAAACCTGGCAGGCGGCGCGCAGATCATCACGGCACCGGTCGTGCTGGGCCGCAACCCTGTTCTCGCACCCCGCAGCACGTCGTCACCGACGGAATCGCCCGCGGCACCTCCCACAGGTCCGGCCAGTTCGGAGCCGACGGCGGAGGAACATAAGTGGATGCAGTCACCCGAGTCGGCACCAACGCTCGAAGAGCAGCGTCCAGACCGCAGCACCGCATCGCCGACGCCCTCCTCGTCGCAGGGTGGGCCGTCACTCCTTGATGATGCGCCGGATCGAGTGGGCCTCGAGCCGACGGGGAACATCGATGTGTTCTCGCTGCTACATCAGCTCCCGTCCTACACCATTCCACGACGGACTCGACGGCCCGGCGTTTCCCGTCTGATGTCACTCGCGGCACTCCTCGTGGAGAAGCACGATGGCGTAGCGATCGAGCCAACCGCAATCGAGCAAGCTAGGTCAGCCCTCATCTCCGAGGTCGATGCATTTCGAGCCAACCTCGAAGCCCGAGGTGTCCTCGACGCGCGAATTGAGCAAGTAAGTCGAACCCACCTGTTCGAGCGCTCCGTGACATACGGATCCAAAGACGAAACCGAACACCTAGGCGACACACTGATCCAACTCGACTCGCGCGGTATCGCAATACTCATGGACCGAGCACGGAGAACGCTCCCCGAAGGAATCGCAAACGCGTACGTCGATCGGATGGCGAAAGACGATTCTGACGTTACGGACGCACAGCTCCTCACCATCGCGCTCGCGCAGGACATCGAACTCCCAGCGATCATCGAAGAACGAGCGTCGGCGCTCGTGGCGTCGTGGCTACAAAAGTACTCGTCCGCGACGACACGCTTGAATCCAGCGGATCAGGAGAAATTCGATCGGATCCGCCGTGAGTCAGACCGACCGCTGCTCACCACGTTCTCGATTCCCAAGCAGCGAACGTATGACGCGGTGGGCGAGGAATGGGATCGCCACATCCTCGCAGATGAAAACGGAAAGATCCGACTCGAGTTGAAGGGCTGGGAAGCCCACGTGCTGCGTACCGAACTCGCACACGGCGCCGTTGCGTGGTACCGAAACCCGACCGGCGGCGCCCATGCTCTCCAGATCCCGTACACCTCATCGGACGGGACGCGCGGCGTTTATCCCGATTTCATCTTTATCCACGAGGTAGCGGGCACGTTCCGCGCGTCAATCATTGATCCACACGGTACGCATCTCGCGGACGCAGTCCCCAAGCTCAAGGGCCTAGCGGAATACGCTGCGAAGCATGGTGATGCATACCACCGCATTCAGTCCATCGCCGAGGTCGGCAAACGCTACCTCATGCTCAATCTGAAAGACAGTGGCGTTCGCCAAGCGATCGAGACCTACGGCGGGACCGATGCCGAAGAGCTCTTCCAAGATAACGGCGCGGAGTACTGACGCATGGCGCATCTCGACAATCTCATCGACTCCGTTCAGGACCCGGATCTGCGAAACGCTCTTCAAAACGAAGTGCGGAAGGTACTCAGCAACCGCCAGTTTGGACTTGTGTTCAACCCGCACAAGCCAGAGTCGATCCTGCTTCCAGGGTTCAAGGTCCGTCGCGGTGACAAGGTTCGCGTCTTATCCGAGGGATCGAGTGATCGGTCCGAGACAGATGACAGTGGCGTCTGGATCGTCTTGAACATCAAGGACGGCGCCGCGACGCTGCGCTCGAAGACGGACGTCGAGATCACACGCGACGTGCCGCACGACCGTTTGGTAGTGGTGCGCGAGTTCGGCGACCCGATCTTTCCGGGTCTCAAGTCCACCGATCGGATCGAGCGAGCGTCTGACAAGCCGTGGCACGCGCTGATCAACGGCGAGAACTTCCACGCACTTCAGGCCTTACTGTATCCCTACGAGGGAAAGGTCGACGCGATCTACATCGATCCGCCGTACAACACCCGGGATAAGGACTGGAAGTACAACAACGACTACGTCGACACAACGGATCCGTATAAGCACTCGAAGTGGCTATCGATGATGGAGCGTCGGCTAAGACTTGCCAAGAGACTCCTCGACCCGACCCGATCAGCGTTGGTCATCACAATCGACGAAAAGGAGATTCATCGCCTCGCCCTCCTTACCGGGCAGATCTTCGGCGACAGTGAGATCCAGATGGTCACGAGCGTGATCAATCCGATGGGTTCGCGCCGAGGCGCTCAGTTTTCTCGTGTCGAGGAATATCTACTCGTAATCTTCATCGGCGATCAATCCGCCAGCGACACGACCATTGACATGCTGGGGCGCGAGCGCCGTGCGAACTCGAGCGAAGGAACTGCAGTCCGCTGGACACCTCTTAACCGCGACGGCAACGGCTGGCAACGAGCTGCCCGACCGAACATGTTCTACCCCCTGTTCGTCGACCCCGACACAAAAATCGTACGCGAGGTCGGCGAATCTATTCCGCTGAACGTAGATCGTTCTACGATCCAACCCCCCGAAGGAACTATTGCAGTTTGGCCCTTCAAAGGAGACGAGGAAGCGCGATGGCAGGTCGGCCGCGATACCTGCATAGATCTTCTTGCCCGGGGCCTTATCACCGTGGGCCGAGTTCAGCCGGAACGGAACAGCGCTACTGTTAAGTACCTAACATCGGGCGCTCAGGAGCGAATCACCAACGGCCAATACCGAGTGGATGGGAAGCGTCCCGATGGCTCCCTCATCGTGGTCACATCTTCTGAAATCGCCATGCGACCAGCAAGCGTATGGAATCTCTCCTCGCATTCAGCTCGAGACCACGGCTCGGCTCTACTCAGCAAACTTCTCCCCGGGCGAGATTTCCCGTTTCCAAAGTCACTCTATGCAGTTGAAGACACCTTGCGCTTCTTCGTGGGTGACAATCCGAACGCATTGGTGCTCGATTTTTTTGCTGGATCCGGTACGACCGCTCACGCGGTGGCGCGACTCAACAGGCAGGACGCGGGGCGCCGACGATGCATTCTGGTCACCAACAACGAGGTTTCTCCAGACGAATCCAAGCAGCTTCGTTCAGACGGACACTACCCAGGGGATCCGAGCTGGGAGGCCCTCGGTATTTGCGAGTACATCACCAAGCCCCGAGTCCGGGCTGCCTTCACAGGTGAAACGCCAGACGGCAAACCAATCGAAGGCGAGTACAAGTTCGTCGATGAGTTCCCGATGTCGGAGGGCT